>JAJFMC010000072.1 GCA_021772365.1 Chlamydiota bacterium | reverse complement strand
CACACCAAATACAAATTATTTTTACACAAAAGCTACTGACCTCAGTGAAGCAGGCTATGTTGTAGGAATCTTCGAAAATAATTGTAACTGCCATGGATTTATCTATCATCCAATTGAGGGGATGAAAATAATTCCTAACGTCATTGAAAATTGTTGGATTTCTAAATTAAAAATTAACAACCAGGGATTAGTCGCTGGAACGTTTGATGGAAAGTACAATTGTGGAATCTTTGTATATAACCCTCAATCAGAATCACTTATAAACGTTTCAGGTTTATTACAGAATGATCATATTGACTACATTGATAACTTTACAATTACTGGTTTCTTTTGATCCCAAGATCCTAATTGCTTCCGGGGGCTTTGTATAAAAAAAAGGGGGGCATACAATGCTCTTATTTCTTCTCCGCCCCCCCCGTATCCCCGTGACTTTGCGTTAAACAATTCTAAATATATTATTTTACTGGAGTAACTTGTGCAAGCCACTTTCCTTTGAAAAAAAATTACATTTCAATTAGAATGTTCTTTTTTAATCGCAACAAAACAATACTATGCCAAAAGATCTTTTTCAATTATCCTCTTACAAATTTAAGTTTGACCCTTCTTTGATTGCACAATATCCGATTACGCCTAGAGATCACTCCCGCCTCATGATTGTCGACCGTTCAACCGGTAATATCACCGAAAAGACTTTCAAAGATATTGTTCACATATTAAACTCCGATGACACCCTCATTTTTAATAACACAAAAGTCATCCCCGCTCGACTGCTCGGCCAGCGCGAAAATGGAGGCAAGGCCGAAATTTTTCTTGTGAAATCGTTAGGCTATGACAACTGGGAAGTTCTCGCCAAACCGGGAAAAAAATTAAAGGTTGGATCCAAAGTTTTTTTTGACACCAACTTCCATTGTGAAGTCATCGATATCATGGATGACGGTTCACGGATCGTCACTTTCATTTACTCAGGAAATTTTGATGAACACCTCAACCGCTGTGGACAAATCCCCCTCCCTCAATACATCAAAAGATCGCCGGAAGATGCAATCGACCAAGAAAGCTACCAAACAGTTTACGCAAAATACGAAGGAGCCGTAGCAGCGCCGACTGCAGGCTTGCATTTCACATCCCCCCTACTAGAGCAGCTAAGCGTAAAAAATGTTCAACAAGAGCATGTAACGCTACACGTAGGTCTTGGAACTTTTAAGCCTGTACAGGTCGAGGACGTAAGAAGTCACCAAATGCATAGCGAACGCTGCCTCCTTGATGAACAAACTGCAAAAACTCTCAATCTACGAAAAAAAGTAGGGCGCCAAATATGTGTTGGGACGACGAGTTGCCGCGTTTTGGAGTCTGCATCTGACAACCAAGGAACTCTTTCTTACGGTTCTTTTGATACAGACATTTTCATCTACCCGGGCTATCAATTTAAATATGTGGATGCCCTCCTCACAAATTTCCACTTGCCTGAATCGACCTTGCTTATGTTAGTGAGTACTTTTGCTGGATACGAGCTCATTATGGAAGCCTACCGTAAAGCTGTTAAGGATGAATACAGATTTTTTTCTTATGGCGATGCGATGCTAATATTATAACGACTGTATGAGTTCAACCATTTCGTTGTAATCATTGAGGGGCTTCTCACAGACACCTTGGAAGCAGGCGTATAGTGTCGTTTTCCCATTTATAGGAATTTGTTCTTTTGTGTAACTGAGTGTTTCAAATAGCGAATAATCATCCATCCTGCGTATCACCACCGCCTTATGCGGGATATAATGGGTATACGTCAATTGTAATATATCCTCCAGATACTCCTCTTTGTCATTTAACGCGATCACTATAGTAGGAGCTTTCTTATCAATCAGGCGCATCATACTAACCAAATTATAGCAATACCCAGGCGAGTAATTTTCTAATACTCTTTTTGCTGCTTTTAAAACATCCTCAGCTTGTTTTTTGTAATGGAAATTTCCTGTGAGCTGAAATAAACGGATAAGATTTTCGCAGTGAATAGCATTACCTGAAGGCTCAGCACCATCAGAAAACTGACATTTTCTGATGATGATATTTTTATCTTTGCCATCAGTCTGATAAAATGCTCCATCATGTTCTTTAAACATTCCCTCCAGATTATTGGTAAGAACCATCGCCCATCTCAGCCAGTCGCCCCCTCCACCTACTTCGAATAAGGAAATGAGCCCCCTAATCATGTAAGCATACTCTTCAAGGCCACTAGAAAAATTAGACTCACCATCACGCCACCGCCTAAATAGCGATGTACCATCCCACATATTGGAGTAAATGAACAGTGCTGCTTTCTGTGCTGCCTCTATGAAATCCTGGCGTCCAAAAACTATTCCAGCTTCAGCCAAAACGTGGATCATTAGTCCATTCCACCCCGAGAGAATTTTATCATCTCTAAAGGGGCGAGTTCGTCGGTTACGAGCTTTGAATAATTTGTGCTTCTGCTCAAAGATTGTTTTACGGAAATTATTGATATCTAGTTGATGCTTATTTGCAAAGTCTTGGATCAATAATGGCGTATTTAAGATATTACTCCCTTCGAAGTTTCCTTCATCCGTAACGGCAAAATACTGACGGAACAACTCGCTCTCTTGGCGCCCTAAAACTTGACAAATTTCGTCTACTGTCCATATGTAAAAATGCCCTTCTATTCCTTCTGAGTCCGCATCTTCAGCTGAGTAGAAGCCTCCTTGAGAATGCATCATATCGCGGAGCACATATTCACAAACCTCCTGACAGACAGTTTGGAAAAGTGGGATCTTAGTAGCTTGCCACGCTTCGAGGTAGGCGTAAGCAAGGAGCGCATTATCATATAACATCTTTTCGAAATGTGGAACCAACCATTTTTCATCCACACTATAGCGTGAAAATCCACCTCCCAAATGATCGTAGATTCCACCTCGGTACATCATATCCAATGTTCTTTCAACTAAAAAGAGGGTTCTACTGTCATTTGAACTATTCGCTTCGCGAAGCAAAAAATTATACTGGTAACCGATAGGAAATTTAGGTTCCCCTTGAATTCCGCCGTAAATAGGATCTGCGAGTTTCAGTAGTAACTCAGCAGTTAGTTCAATGATTTCGTCTTCAGGAAGCGAGGTTCCTTTGGCGTGGATACTTTCAGCGAAGGCATAGACGATTTTTTCTGCTTGCGAAACAATATTTTCACGTTCTTCGCCAACCCAAACTTCACGAATACGAACGATCAACTCTGTCAACCCCATCAACCCATGGCTTTCGTAAGGGGGTAGGTAGGTTGCTGCAAAAAAAGGTTCCAACTTGGGAGTGAGAATGACATTCAGTGGCCACCCGGCAGATCCTGACATCATACTTTGAGCAAATTCCATGTAAATTAAATCGACCTCAGGAAGTTCTTCTCTGTCGACTTTGATATTAACGAAACTATCATTTAACAATTTGGCGATATCGATATTTTCAAAAGATTCCTTTTCCATGACGTGGCACCAGTGACAAGTGGCATAACCAATAGAAAGAAAAATCGGTTTATCTTCTGAATACGCCTTATGAAATGCCTCATCACCCCAGGGATACCAGTCAACGGGATTGTGTGCATGCTGTTGTAGGTAAGGAGATTTTTCTAAGATCAGGTGGTTTGTGTATTTCTGTTCATCGGACATGAGAAAGCCTTTAGTCGTCATAATGTCTGTCAATTTGATAACGCGTGTGTAGAAGAAAATCAAGATAATTTTAGGTGTCTTAGGGCAGAGCTAGACAATTCCCTTCATCAATAAAAATTAAACTTGTGTTTTTAATGACAACAGATTATGAAATAATCTTAGTATCATCACATTTTAGTTGGGAAGCAAGATGGAAGATAAAAAGCCTCAGAGCAAAAATAACCCCAGTAACTATTCAAATTCAGAAACTTACCACACAAAACCCTCAAAGCAAAAAAAACGTTCATCACTAGCAAAGCGTAGAAATACTGCAATTACACTCAGTGTCATATCCACAGTCATTCTTGCAGGAATAGGATATGAGATCGTTACGAGCTTAAAAGATGACACAGTACATCCAGAAAAACAAGCACAGGCAAGAGTCCCCCTCCGCATTCTTTCTGAAGAAGATAATTATATCAGTTTATCTACACCCTCATCTCAATCTGCAGATCTTGATTTTGATGACGAAATCAATA
>JAJFMC010000071.1 GCA_021772365.1 Chlamydiota bacterium | reverse complement strand
AGGGTATAAACAGATTTAAGATTACTCTTGATGCAACTAGGCATAATTTCAAGAAGTATATTAATTTTTTTATCAGAAACATTTTCGATCTGTTCTAGCCACTCTTTAGGAAGACAAGAAGCTGCGACAGTAGCAACTTTTAATATCGCCGCATTATGGTAAGCGATATAAATGCCAAGTGCCGTACGTACACCTGCCGTTTTTTTGCCTCTTTCGAAACGAACAACTTCGTTGGTGTTGTTTTGGGTTCCATCACCAGAATTATTTACTGTATTATTAATAGTCATGTTCCACCTCATATATTTACAAAAACAAGGGAGTATTTATAACATGAAGTATTAAAGATTTCATTAAGATATTTACATTTATGACTCAAGTACGTTTTTTATCATACCCAATAATCTTTCCCATCAATATATTCGTAAATAAGAACAAATTGTGAGACAAAAATGCATTTATATTTTCAATACTTATGTATCGGGCTATTTTTCGGGATGATAATTGCTCAAATCATTGCATATCAATATGCTAGCTGGAGGGGAGAAGCGACATTGGGCATGGGCGGGAGCACCGTAGAAACGGCGATATTTGCTCTGATGGGATTAATTATTGCGTTCACTTTTTCCGGAGCACAAGGGCGCTACGAATATAGGCGCCAACTGATCGTAGAGGAGATGAATGCAACTAAAACTGTCTATTTTAGGTTAAGCCTGCTTTCAGAAGAATATAGAAAAGCAGCAAGCGAACTCTATTCAGATTTTCTCAGAAAGAGAATAGACTATTCTTCTTTGAAGACATACACAGCGTCCGATATTAATATTGAAAAAACATCGGATATTCAAAATAAGCTGTGGAAATTAGTTGTTTATGATACCGAAAATACAAATGATGTATCAGTAAGAAGATTAGTACTACCTTCCTTAAATGACCTCTACGGTACTGTTACCAAAAGACTGCTTGCAGCTTATACACACACATCTACGTGGATAATGTTCATGTTTGCCATAATCGCTGTCATTTGTTCTATTCTTTCAGGGTTTCGCATGGCTAAACAGTCAGCATTTTCCTGGAGCTATGCAGTCATTTTCAGCTTTACAATTGCACTTACGATGTATGTTATTCTCGACTTTGAATACCCTCGATTCGGATTCATCCAGCTTCAAACATTTGAAACAATGCTTGTTGAAAGGGAAAAAGAAATTATCCAACAACTAATGCTTAAAAAAACAAGTTAAAGAGAGAATTAGATACTAGACCCAACGCTGGACAATGGGGAAGTGCCTACCTACGGAAAAGGCTTTTGGTGAGACACGCAACCCAGGAGCACTCTGCCTGCGTTTGTATTCATTACAGTGAATCTTTTTAATGAGGTCCTCTACAAGATCGTGAGGATACCCATATTTCTCCACGATTTCACCAGGAGAAAGGTGCTCCTCAACATAACCTTTGAGGACATTATCGAGAACCTCATAATCGGGCAGGGAATCAGAATCCTTCTGATCGGGACGAAGCTCTGCTGATGGAGGTTTCGTGATCGTTGAAAGCGGTACTACCTCGCCATCGCGATTGATCCATTCTGCAAGGTCGTAAACCTGTTGCTTGGTGACATCGCTGATCACTCCGAGCCCCCCGCACATATCGCCATAAAGTGTTGCATATCCGACGGCCATCTCGCTTTTGTTTCCTGTCGCCAAGACAACGCCACCGAACTTATTTGATATCGCCATCATGATCATTCCGCGCGTACGTGCCTGTAGATTTTCTTCAGTCGCATCTGGCGGCCCATCTCCAAAATGGGGTCCGAGAAGTTCAAGGTATGCCGAGAAAGGCTTTTCGATAGAAATCTCCCAAATTTTTATTCCTAAATTTTTTGCGAGATCTTTTGCATCTTTAACACTACCTTCTGAGGAATAACGTGAGGGCATACTGACCCCGAGAATATTCTCTTGCCCAAGGGCTTCTGCGGCAATGCAGGCGACGACAGCAGAGTCTATTCCGCCGGATAGTGCAATGCATGCTTTTTTGAATCCCGATTTCTGAAAGTAATCTCTGACACCAAGGACTAGGGCGTCATGGAGGTTCTTTATGATTGATATATCTAACGATACAGGATCTAGTTCTTCCTCGGTATCGATTAACACGCCATCTTCTTGAAATCCATGAGCGACCTTAAGGACAGCCCCGTTCTCACCTATGTACAGGCTATGTCCATCAAAGATAAGGCTATCATTTCCACCGACTTGATTACACAAAATAACGGGACAGGATAGCGTCTGTGCTACGGTCTGGCAGACGAAAACACGTTCACGCACCTTCGCAACATTAAATGGTGATGCAGATATATTTATGAGAATTTCTGGATCAAGTTCAATGATATCTTCAACAGGATCATGAGGGTAACTACCGCGCTTAATAAGCTCAGTGTGATGCCAAATATCTTCGCAAATCGTTACGACTACCCGCTTTCCCGCTATCTTCCAAGCCGAATATCCTGTAGCCGGCTCGAAGTACCGTCTTTCGCTAAAAACATCATACGTCGGCAAAAGTGCTTTGTCCTGATACCCCAAAACCTTGCCATCAGAAATGATCGCAGCGCTATTACTCAATGGCTTACCATCACCTTCACTCCGTCTAGGAAGTCCGACTATCAAGGAGATACCGCTTGTCGCTAGGACAATTCTACTGAATTGTCGCTCCACCTCTTGCATGAAGTGCGGCATCATGAGAAAATCTTCGGGTGGATAACCTGTGATAGCGAGCTCTGGGGTAATCACAAGATCGGCAATTTTTTTACGTGCAGCATCGATCGCATGTAAGATTTTATCGGTATTCCCGATAAGGTCACCAATGATTGAATTAAGCTGTGCACAATATATTCGCATCTTTCCCGTCAACTTCCGAAATCGTCGAGAACGATACTATCACGAGGAACCCCGTAGTCGTCAAGGAGTTTCATCACGCTGATGTTGTGCATTGGCGGTCCGCAAACGTAATAGAGACAATCTTCGGGAGCTTCCATTTCTTTGAGCTGTCCGAGTTCAAACGCTCTGAACAGATAGTTTGTTTTTATTGGATCATCTTTATCCCATCCCTCTTCAATATCTTGGGGAATAGGTTCTGATAGAACGAGGTTATATTTGAAATTATCAAACTCTTTTTCAAGCTGATGATAATCGTCTTCATAGATATTCTCTTTCATCGAACGGGCGCCATACCACATCGTCACTTTACGCTTGGTGCTTTCCGTACGGAAGAGGTGCATAATATGGCTACGGCCAAAGGACGACCCCGCACCACCGATGAGGAAGACAATTTCTCTGTCATCATCGACCATGTAGGACTCTCCGTAAGGTCCGGATAAAGTTACTTCATCACCAGGCTTGAGGGAAAAGGTATAGGTAGAACAGATCCCCCATGGTATACTATCATCTAGCTTTCCCGCTTTGAATGGCGGTGTAGCGATACGGATATTAAACTTAATGGTATTTTTCTCTTCTGGATACGACGCCATCGAATAGGCCCTAATTACTGAATCATCTCCTTTCGGAAGAGAAGAAAAGTCGACATTTCTATCAAACATATTAAAGGTATTCCAGTCATCCCAGTACTTTTCATCCATCGTCTGTTTCCAGTCCGTCGTAGTGGTCTCATAAGGAGGAACCCAGAACTGTAGATACTCTCCGGATTTATAGGTAATATTCACCTCTTCAGGAACCTCTACAATCAACTCCTTGATAAAAGTAGCGACATTGTCGTTGCTGATTACTTTTGCTTGGATCTTTTTCACGTCGAGGGAGGCGGGGTCGACTTCTAAATGCATGTCACCGTGTATCTTGGACTGACAGGAGAGCCTAATCCCTTCTTTGAGTTGCTTCTTAGAGAAGGTTCCTTTATCCGTTTCTAGTGGAGGATCTGCACCCTCGACAATCTTGACGCGGCACTGTTTACAGGTCGCCTTACCACCACAAGGAGAAGGAATGGGAATACCCGCAGCTGTAAGAGCGGACAGTAACGTTCCGCCCCCCCTAACAACTTTAGTAAGAGATTCATCGTCATTAATTTTGATCGTACACTCTTCCGCGGTAACGAATTTTGCCTTTGTAA
>JAJFMC010000008.1 GCA_021772365.1 Chlamydiota bacterium | reverse complement strand
CTACCACCCGGGACTGGAGATGTACCTTTATCGCTTAATCAAATGATTGCAATCGACGGAGCGTTAGTTGTTTCAACTCCTCAAGACGTTGCTATTCTGGATGCCATTAAAGCAATTAACTCCTTTCATCAGCTAGAAATTCCTCTTTATGGCATAATAGAGAATATGGCGGGATTTACAGCACCGGGTGCTGATGACGTTTATTATTTATTTGGTGAAGGTAAAGGCCAGGAGTTAGCTTCGCGGTTTCAAGTACCCTTCATTGGAAGCATTCCGATTCTACCGGCTATATGCCTAGGTTGTGAGGAGGGGTGCCCCGTTGCTTATCACCAAGGTAATGGTGGTGTAGGAGATATTTTTAGGCAACTCTCCACCACTTTAATTGAAAACGGTATTCTTAACTCTACAGGTAAGGTGTGACAAACATGATGGAAAGGACTTCATTTGATAAAACAACGAATAACAACATTAACGAATGGCTTGAGGGTGACTACGATAGAGAAACGAAAGAGGTTATCTTAAAATTATTGAATGAAAACCCCCAAGAAGCGATGGACGCGTTTTACACCAACCTTAATTTCGGAACCGGTGGTCTTAGAGGTATAATGGGTGTTGGAACCAATCGTATGAACCAGTACACCGTGCGTGCAGCGACACAAGGGTTTGCCAACTATTTAAGTAAGCAACCTAGTCCTGGAAAAAAACATAGAGTTATTATTGGCTATGATACACGTCAGAATTCTCTTTACTTTGCTGAAGAGGCTGCAAAAGTCTTAGCTGCGAACGATATTGAAGTTTTTATTTTCGAAGAGTTCCGCCCTACTCCCCTAGTCTCGTTTGGTTGCAGGATGAAAGAGTGTAGTGGTGGCATCATGATAACCGCTTCTCATAATCCTCCCGAGTACAATGGTTACAAAGTGTATTGGAGTGATGGTGGACAGATCCTTCCGCCTCATGACAAAGGTATTATCGATGAAGTCAATGCGATCAATGACCTATCAATGGTCAAAGTTGCAGAGGGAATGGACCATACTAACATCACTATTGTTGATGGCGAGATCGATGACGCTTATTATCACTCAATACTGACTTTACAAAACTATCCAGACGCTAATCGCAAAAATGGTGGTCTGATAAAACTCATCTACTCAAACATTCATGGAACAGGGATTGCGATGGTCCCTGATGCTCTTCGTTATTGGGGTTTTACCAATGTGTCTCTAGTAGAAGCTCAAAAAGATCCCGACGGAGGGTTCCCAACGGTTAAATACCCAAACCCTGAAGAGCCTGAGGCCTTAAAGCTAGGAGTCGAACAGCTCCTAAAAACTGATAGCGACATCTTTATGGCTACAGATCCAGATACCGATAGAGTCGGTGTTGTTGTCAACCACCATGGAAAACCACATATTTTAACAGGCAATCAAATCGCCTGTTTATGTCTCGAACACATCTGTTCGGCATTACAGCCGCAAGGGAGATTGCCTCAAAATGCTGCTTTTATCAAGACGGTAGTGACTTCAGAGTTATTTAAGACAATTGCTGAATCATACGGGAAACCTTGTTTTGATGTATTAACTGGATTTAAATATATCGCCCAACTCATCAAATCCTGGGAAGAAAATAACGACTACCAATTTATTTTTGGGGGTGAAGAATCATATGGATATCTGCTTGGATCTAAATCTCGAGATAAAGATGGAGTGTTATCCTGCGCATTAATTGCTGAGGCAGCACTCCATGCAAAACTTAGAAAAATGTCCCTAATAGATATGCTCTATGAAATCTATGAAAAATATGGTGTCTACAAAGAGAAACTCCACGCATTACGATTTCCTGAAAGTAAGGAAGGACACATACAGATGGACCGTGGAATGAAGAGGCTGTTTGATTCTCCGCCTGAAATAGTCTGCGGATTAGACGTGGTTACAATCAGTAACTATATGCAATCTCAAACAGTGAGTGTCGTATCTGGGGCAATAACACCAATCATACTTCCTAAGACGAAATTGATTAGCTTTACCCTTTCTGATGAAAGCGTTATCCACGTTCGCCCGTCAGGAACAGAGCCCAAAATAAAAATCTACTGCGGTGTTATGAAACAGAAAGGAAAGGCCTCTGTAGATGACACTCTAATCATCTGCGAGAGGCACAGTGACTGTTTGATCAAGGAAATGGTTGACTTCCTTACCTGATTGTAGAGGCCAAAGCCATTTCCCTCTCTTCGATAAGTTCAGTTTCGGAGGCTTTTATTTTTTCTCTCAAAAAGTCATTCCATGAAGCATTTTCGACGATTTCTATACTCCCGTTACCGTCAGTACGGCATGGGAAAGAAAAAATTAGATTTTCTTGAATTCCATACGGGTTTGCATCGCTGCAAAGTCCCACTGAAAACCAATCTCCATTAGGTGTTGGTGTTACAAGAGATTTAATGGTGTCGATAGCAGCACTCGCTGCCGATGCGGCCGAAGACTTACCTCTTGCTGCAATAATTGCTGCACCACGTTTTTGGACTGTTGGAATAAAATCATTATTGAACCAAGCGTGATCACTAATCACTTCGGTGGCACCTTTCCCTTTAATGTTAGCGTTCACATAGTCAGGAACCTGAGTGGACGAATGATTCCCCCATATTGTCATATTCTTGACATCATTAACTGTACACCCTGCTTTTTGTGCAAGTTGTGACATTGCTCGATTTTGATCTAGGCGGGTCATTGCAAAGAAGTTACTGCGTGGGATTTTGGGAGCATGGGTCATTGCAATTAAGGCATTTGTATTACATGGATTCCCAACAACGAGAACTTTAACATTTTTATCAGCAACATCATTCAGAGCTTTTCCTTGTCCGATAAAAATCTTACCATTTTCTGTGAGTAGGTCACCCCGTTCCATTCCTGGACCTCTAGGTTTAGCACCGACGAGTAGAGCATAATGAATTCCTTGAAAAACCTCACGAGGGTCACTACCGATACGAATTTCTTTTAATAGAGGAAATGCGCAGTCATCTAGTTCCATTTTCACCCCTTCAAGAACTTGCATTGCCTCTGGTATTTCTAAGATGTGAAGAGCTATAGGTTGATCAGAACCCAGCATTTCTCCGGAGGCTATGCGAAATAGCAGGCTATAGGAAATTTGTCCCGCTCCACCGGTAACAGCGACTCTAATAATGTCCTTACTCATTGATTCCTCCTAAGGTATTGCCTTTCTTCAAACTTATTCTTACCGAGTCAAATAATCAACATTTTTTTGTAACTCAACTTTCCTCAATTTTTGAACGAAGATGCTGATCCCCCAATTACGACCTTCTCTACTAGGTAAATTGGCAGAAGTTAGGAGACCTTAACTATAGATTAAAGGCTCTAAAAAATTTCTTTTAATGCCCGGTACCCTGGACAATCAATGATAGACCTTTCCATTAAATGTCGGAGGTAATATAATCTCTTTACTATTAGTTGTTACAGATGAATCAAATGCTAGAAGTTTTACAGGAAAACACCTTAAATATTACCGAAATTTACAAGAGTGTCCAGGGAGAAACCCATCTTTTCGGGTTACCAACACTATTTGTACGGACAGCGGGCTGCAACTTACGTTGCTCTTGGTGTGATACGCCCTACTCATTTGGTAGAGGGACTTCCATGAAACCCTCAGATGTCATGCGGGAAGTTGTCGACTCAGGACTCAACAATATTTGTGTTACGGGCGGTGAACCTCTCCTTCAAAAAGAAATTTTCCCTCTACTTACACACCTCTGCAACGAGGGATACCTTGTCAGTTTAGAAACTGGTGGTTCGCTAGACATAACTCCTGTAGATGAAAGAGTCATCACGATCTTAGATATCAAGTGCCCCGGCAGTAAAATGCATCAAAAAAACTATTGGCGAAATCTCGAACAATTACGTGATCATGACGAAGTGAAGTTTGTCCTTCTCGACCGTGCAGACTACGACTATGCCAAGGACATCATCAACAAGCATCGTTTATTGAAAATGAAAAACCCTCCACTCCTATCTCCTGTGCACGGAGAATTGGATCCTAAGGATCTCGTTCAGTGGATTCTGGAAGACAGGTTAAACGTTAGACTTAACCTACAAATGCATAAATACATATGGGATCCACTAAAAAAAGGTGTTTAGTCATGGTATACCCAAACAATCGTGCAATTATCCTTTTTAGTGGCGGAATCGACTCTACTGTTGCACTAGCTGTTGCTCTCGATAAGGGGCGAGACTGTTTTTGCTTGAGCTTTGACTACGGGCAGAGACACAAAGTTGAATTATCAGCCGCTGAAAAAATATGCCTGCATTATGGGTTGAAGCAAAAAACCATCAAAATTGATCCACACTGCTTTGCAGGAAGCTCACTGGTTGACCACAACATCGAGATACCCAAAGGTAGAACTGAACAGGAAATCTTATCCTCCGGCACCCAAAACACCTATGTACCGGCAAGGAACACCATATTTATGAGTTATGCCATGGGATACGCCGAAATACTGGATGCATGTGAAATCTACGTCGGTTTGAACAAGATGGATCGAGGTGGATATCCCGACTGTAGGCCAGAATTTATCGAAGCATTTCAAGGGGTGATCAATGTCGCAACAAAACAATCTACAGAAAGAGACCCTCCAGAGATCGTGACGCCACTCATCGATCTTGATAAAGTGGAAATCGTTGCATTGGGTACTGAACTTAGCGCACCTCTCGGGATCACTCACAGTTGCTACTCCCCTACAGCTGAAGGCCTTGCTTGCT
>JAJFMC010000070.1 GCA_021772365.1 Chlamydiota bacterium | reverse complement strand
TTCTTTTTCTCTGTAGACTCCTTTTGTTCCGTAGATTCTTTCTGCTGTTTGGACGCTTCCATTTCTTTTAAATCCTTATGAACTGTTTGATCACAATAACCATCAAGTACATTAAAGGGATTTGTTTTAGCATTGTCGTTTCTAATTTTGTTGTTCTCTTTTCCTTTTTCCACGAACTTTCTGACTTTACGAGCTGCCCCATAGACAGTTTCAACAAGTTGTTTCGCATCTTTTTTAGTCATATTATTGAGGAGATCTTCACCTGTTTCTTCAAGAAATTTCTTTGTTTCAGGATCTTTTTTTATCTCTTTTTGTATCTGGTCAAGTAATGCTCCACCTAGCTTTGTGGCTTTCTCCACCACTTTTGAGTTTTTGTCAGCCCATTCGATAGTGTCATGAAAAAAACCGCTCACATTATCTTGGGTACCGCTATCCATTTCATCGTAGGCTTTTGAGATTGTGCCTTCGACCTTAACAGATTTCTTAATAGTATCAGGATTTTCACCGAAGTACTGAATTAACTTCTCGGAACCTTGCATCAGAGACTTGTACTTGTCAGGGCTGCCTTTTTCTAGTTCGATAAGACCTTCAACTACGGCCCCTGAAGCGTTAGTTAAATGTTCAACCAACTGAGGGTTTTCACTCAACTTGTTTACGAAATCCGATAAATAGCCCATAGCAGCATGAGCTACTTCAGGCTTATTTTTCTCCATATCAAGAAATTGCCCTGCGAACTCCGCAAGTACTGACAATGCTTCTTTTGGGAACTCCGGATTTGTATTTGCTATCTCAATTCCTTGCTTGACAACTTCCATTAAGTCTTTGAACTCTTGAGGATTTCGTTTTTCAAGGTCGTGAATATGCTTTAACAAAATACCGCCGATTTCAATCATTGATTTCGTCTCACCGCTGTTACACTTGATAATTTTTTCCAATTCTTCGAGGCAATCTAACGTTTTCTCGTTGCTTCTTTTGGAGTCCCATACCATTTCTAAAAGAACTTTAGTGAGGGCCTCGGTGACTTGAAATGCTCTCCAGATGGTGGGCCATGTCATTATATTATTAGGGTGTGTAGGGTTACTTTGGTGTACATTATTCGAATAATCAGAGCTCGAAGCATAATTTGTGTCATTATCATCACCACCACCATCATCAAGATCAATTTTGGTGACTTGATTCGGCAACTGTAGATCGGGGTTATGCATTCCCAGATTGGTATTTTGTTCCTGAAAATTATCTTGCGCTACCTCATCAACCCTTCTGGTAAAAAGATTCATTATCGCTGCCCCAATAGCAACTCCGGTAGCAAAAGTAATGCCGACACCTATTTTAAGTAAATGACTTGTGGGATTCATCCTATTCTCTCCTTATTAGTACTTAGAATTTACAACTCTCTATAAAAGAGTAAATTTCTTCATTTTATTAAAAATATTTGTATTTACTATATATTTATGTTATTTATAATTACCAAGATACTTTATCATTCAAAAGAAACGTCAAAGATGAAATGAAGTTATTATAAAGAGTGGTGTGGATGGGTATCAATGCATTAGGATTTGCGCGATAACCTCAAAAGTGATAGACCAAAGGACTAGAGCTTGTGAAATTGGACAACTAAGATGTTTGTAGAAAGTTACATTAATGCAATTTACCTTATTTTGCTGCTTGCCGTTGGTATTACCTATATCAATCACCGGTATATTCGCATGCAACCAACCATAGCGATTATGGTTTCCTCTCTTATCCTCTCATTTGTCATTATTATATTAGGAAATTTGGGATTCGTAGAGTTTCAGCAGAATATTACAAATAGCATGAGAGACATTAAGTTCAATGAGCTATTGATGAACGGTTTATTGGGATTGTTGCTATTTGCTGGAGCGTTGACGGTCGATATCAACAATTTAAAAGACTACAAATGGGAAATACTGACCCTATCCTGCTTTACTACCATTGCTTCAACTTTTTTGATAGGGATTTGTCTCTATTACCTACTGCCCTTTCTACAGGTCCCCCTCGACTTTTCCTACTGCCTATTATTCGGAGCACTTATCTCTCCAACAGATCCCATTGCCACATTAAACATCTGTCGGGAGGTGAATGCACCGCGAACAATCAAAGCATGTGTATCTGGAGAGTCACTATTCAACGACGGGGTGGGCATTGTTTTATTCATAACGATTTTAGGCGTGATCACCGGAGAAAGTGACCCCACACCCGGTTCTGTTGTTTTGCTTTTTTTCCAAGAAGCCGCCGGCGGTGTTGCGTATGGGATTCTCATGGGATTGATCGGTTACAAGCTTATTAAGCCTTTGAATGACCACAAAATTGAAATTCTCATTACTGTTGCCATTGCAACTGGAGGGTATACGATTGCACAGTTGTTACATGTATCCGGTCCAATTTCTGTTGTTGTAGCAGGATTGTTTATTGGTAATAAGGGAAAAAGTTTCACCGTCAAGGAAAGCTGTAGGGACCATTTGTCCACCTTTTGGGAAGTGATGGATGAACTTCTCAATGCCCTGCTATTTATTCTCATTGGATTTGAATTTATTACCGTGCCGAATCAAGGTGACCTACTCATCCCCTCAGTTTTGGCAATTGTAGCGGTAATAGGTATTCGATTTGTTACTGTCGGGATACCATTGTCATTATTTAAGTTAACGCGCGATTATGTTCCTCATATGATAAAGGTAATGGTTTGGGGAGGGATCCGAGGTGGGCTTGCCGTAGCACTTGCTTTGTCACTGCCACTTAGTTGGGAGCGTAATGTGCTCTTGGTGATGACCTATGCCGTTGTGACTTTTTCCATCATTGTGCAAGGTACTACGGTTAAACACGTGATTGCGTTGAGCAAGTCAAAAGCATAGAAAACCATGGCACCAAGCATTAAAAGAAATATTTTATATCTTGAGAAAGAAAATTCACATTTTCAGTAATCACAACGTATTAAAAAGTTACAGACAACCTTAAAGGCGTTGTAAGTCCTTGTTCTATGTGTTTAATCATTTTTTTTTACAGAATGAACAGGATAGATTGGATAACTTTCTGTTTTATCCTATCTATCCTGTTCATTCTGTAAAAAATTAAGACGATTTTGCTGATTAAAATATTGAAATTACAGCAATTTCCGGTGAAGTTTTAAATTACTGTGTACAAGTGTTTTAAGAGTGTTATAAAAGTTTCTTTTCGTAAATTATCAAAAAGGTTTTGAATGATGACTCTACAGCAACCAGAGAAAAACGCGGAGGAACGGACATACTTTTACCCATAACTTTTTTTGACAGAAATTCTTATGGGTAAAAGTATGGTCACGGAGACGCGAAGGCGCGGAGAAGAAAATCAACTCTTATTTCTTCTCCGCG
>JAJFMC010000069.1 GCA_021772365.1 Chlamydiota bacterium | reverse complement strand
TTTACGGAACCATTGAACCCGTACGAAATCCAGAGACTCATGCCATTATGTATGAAGGTATCGAAGCTGTTAGTAAGTCGATTTTATTTTGGCGGAGCTTTTCTCAATGGCTTGGTGGGATGGGGGTTGTCGTTTTATTTGTTGCGGTGCTACCTGCTTTGGGTATCGGAGGAAAGCAGTTATTCCACGCTGAAATGCCAGGTCCATTGAAAGACTCCCTTACACCACGTATCAAAGAAACTGCGTTAAATTTATGGAAAATTTATTTAGCTATTTCTGTTGCGGAGTTAGTCGTTTTACTTCTTACCAATTCTGAAATGACCGTTTTTGAAGCTGTGACTGTCACTTTATCGACGGTGTCGACAGGGGGGTTTTGTGTTCGCAATGCGAGCATCGGTGCATTTAACAACCCTACGACAGAGTGGGTGATTATTGTATTTATGATTCTTAGTAGTATTAATTTTTCACTATACTATTTTATAATCATCGGTAAATTGTTTAGGATATATGATTACGAGCTTGTATTGCATATTCTCTTAATAGGGTTTAGCTGTGCATTGTGTAGTTACTTTATTGTAGATACCGAACAGGTGTTTCTAACAAGCGAATCCCCCACAACGTATTCTTTTTTTGAGGCTATAAGGACGGGCTGCTTTCAAATTGTTTCTGCACAAACTACCACCGGTTTCGCGACTGTCGATTATGATATATGGCCCTATGCCGCTCAGGTGATTATGTTAATTGTTATGTATTTCGGCGGTATGGCAGGATCGACAGCTGGCGGAATGAAAGTGATGCGGTTGTATATGCTATTTAGAATCGCTCAATATAAGGTGGAGTCACTTTTTAGACCTGAGTCGGTGAGAAGGTTTAGGGTTGGACATAGCGATGTGGATATTGGGTCGACGATAAGGGTGTTATGCTTCTTTTTGATCTTAGTATCAATGGCAATGTTCTCTACATTTTTCTTTATTCTTGACGGATTGGACCCAGAAACGGCATTTGCTTCTGTAACTTGTATGATTAATAATATCGGGATTGGATTTCGCATGGATGGTCCTACGGAATCGTGTGCCTTTATGTCTAATGCAGCTTTGTCACTTTCTTCTTTTCTGATGGTTCTTGGAAGATTAGAGTTTTTTGCGATTCTAGCAATCTTAGTACCTGCTTTTTGGCAGCAGCGTACATAGTGTTTGAGCTATCCTTTCGGCGGCATATGTAAAGATAAAATCTGCCCCGGCACGCTTCATTGACAAGAGAGTTTCCTCAAAGACTTTGTCGGCATCTATCCACCCTTTTTCTGCAGCAGCCATGACCATCGAGTATTCACCACTCACATGATAGATTCCGACAGGAAGCTCTGTCTGTTCCTTGACTTTTGTCAATACATCTAAATAGGAAAGTCCGGGTTTGATGAGTAGCATATCGGCGCCTTCAGCCTCATCTAGAGAACTCTCTCTCAAGGCTTCCAATATGTTGCCGGGGTTCATTTGGTAGGTTTTTTTATCGCCAAATTTTGGAGCTGATTCCAAAGCATCGCGAAATGGTCCATAGAATGCAGAAGCATATTTTGCAGCATAAGAGCAAATGCTGACATCAGTGAATCCATTTTGATCCAGTGCTTGTCGTATATAAGCAACTCTACCATCCATCATATCACTAGGGGCAATTACATCTGCACCGTATTCAGAAGCTAGTAGAGACATTGTCATTAGGATTACAAGAGTTTCATCATTGAGAATATTTCCATTCTGATCGACTATACCATCATGACCGTGGTTTGTGTATGGATCAAGAGCGACGTCAACCATCACGCATAATTCTGGAAATGCTTTTTTGATGGTTTGTAGGGATTGATGGAGGAGATTGTTACGACGCAATGCTTCTGCACCGTCAGCTGTTTTGCGTTCGCTTGGGACGACAGTAAAAAGGTCCACAGCTCTAATCCCTAGCTCCATTAAATGGTCGATCTGTTTGGTTAAACAATCTATAGTGTATCGATACACACCTGGCATGCTTGAAATTTCTTGGGTACAATCACTCCCCTCTATGACAAATAGAGGTACGACGAAATCAGAAGGGTGTAAACGGTGCTCTTGCACTAGTTGACGGATGCTTTCCGATTTCCTATTACGCCGTGGACGATAGGTGAGGTCTGCGATAAATGATTTTTGTTTGGGATTGTTTTCTGTAAGCATGATTTTTCTCTTGGTAGAATAGTTACTCATTATCATAGGTGAAACCCATTTTGAAGGGAATAAAGAACCCGGAACTATGTCACTTTTATAAAAAAGAGAAATGGATGTATAATGATGATGATTTAGAGGGAGTTTGATATGATCTCAGCCACAATACTGACTAAAAATAACGAACAACACATTAAAGAGGTACTTACCTCCGTTACAGATTTCGATGAGGTATTGATTTATGATAATGGATCAAAAGATAGTACCCTTCTTATTGCAAAATCTTTTCCGAATGTAAGAGTCATCGAGGGTCCATTTTTAGGATTTGGCCCTACTCACAATCACGCATCAAGTTTGGCGAAAAATGACTGGATTTTCTCTCTAGACAGTGATGAGGTATTAAGACCAGAGCTTGTGAACGAAATTTTAGAGATACAGCTAGATCCTAAATGTGTGTATTCTGTACCGAGAGATAATTTCTATAGAAAGAAGCACATTAAAGGTTGCGGTTGGTATCCAGATAGGCAGTATCGCTTGTATCATCGCAAACATACTTCTTTCACTGACGTTCAGGTTCATGAACAGGTTATTGTCGATGGGATGAGTCATGTTCCTTTGAAACATTCCATGATTCATTATTCCTATGCTTCCATTTCAGAATTTCTTGCGAAGATGCAGAACTACTCTGATTTATTCGCAAAGCAAAATAAAGGCAAAAAAAAATCTTCTCCTACTAAAGCTGCTGGCCATGCTTTTTTTGCGTTCATTAAGTCTTACTTCTTCAAAAAGGGATTTTTCGATGGATATGAAGGTTTTTTGATATCTTCTTATAATGCACACACAGCATTTTACAAGTACCTCAAATTATACGAAGCAAACAAAGATATCTAGTTTATTGGGTATATGATAGTAAGGTTGTATTTACTTATATGTGTTTAATCTACAGCCTAATACAAACTGTTTTGTAGATGTCTTATATCGCTCAGAATTAACGAGATATTATTATTATTTTTCTCTTCTAAGAGATGTTCGATTTTGCATATTGTAGAATCAGGTACAGAGTGCATTCAATAACGCTGCCTGTACAACAAAAATAAAAGGCAAGGGAGGCTACAGTTATGGTTACAACAAAATCAAAAGAAATAACTCAATCAGAAGTTAAGAGTTTAATTAGTAATATTTTAGATCTATTACATGATAATTTGAAAAAAGAAGTGCTTCCAAATTTATCAGTATGGGAGAAGTTGTTTTCAAAGAATTACCAGTTTACATCTAACGGTGTTCTTAAGTGTCGTAATATCAATGATTATCTAAGAAGATACGAGCACTTACAAGATACCTATTCAAATATACAATTTTCTGGACCTATTATAGACCCTCTTATTTCTGGTAACCAGTTTACTCTTCATCAATCCATCGATCTAACAACACATGATGGTAACAAGTTTAAAATGTTAATGATGGCTATCGGAACGGTAGAAGGTGGCAAAATTGCCCGCTGGGTACAGGTAACTCACGAGGTGGGTTCTCGCGATTGGGATGAATAAAATTCTGGATCTATCTAAAGGTGTGAGGCAGTAGCCTTACACCTTCTTTAATACCCAAATGTACAAAGTCGAGTATACATCTCAACATTCATATGCTATAAGAATGTTTAGTATTCTTTTAGGTATATGGCTAATTATGAATGGTAGTTCTGTTTTATTAAATCGGTCGTTTGAGATTTTAAAGAGTGTTAAGGGAAATTCTCTTGAACCTTCTGAGAGAATGAAATTGAGTGTTGAACTTGCTGCTTTAATGATCAATGAAGCAAGGCAATTGCAAACAAGCGAAGATCTTCTCATTCAGAAGCAGTTGTCGAAAATGATGGATGATCCAAATGGAAAAGTGTTCACTACTCGTGTTACCGATCAATGTTTCCGAAGTGACAATCCATATAGAGTGGCCGACCAATTAATTTATATTTTAAAAAAATATGGAAATCCTAAATTTGTCTCTTTTTACAAAAAGATACAATTGCAGATTTTTGCCTATATCGGAAAGCCCTTTGCTAAACTATTTGTTCCTTTAGCGAAGGCTTTTTTGCGTAAAGAAACACGTAAAGTGATCATACCAGGAGAAACAGATCAGCTCATCAAACATGTTAAGAGTCGATATAAAGAAGGTATACGTATTAATCTCAATCACCTTGGAGAAGCTGTCCTTGGAGAGAATGAAGCAAATAATCGGTTGAAGATTTATTTGAATGATCTTGTGAAACCCGAAATAGAATATATATCAGTAAAAATTTCTACGATCTACAGTCAGATTAATCTTTTGGCATGGGATCATACGGTCGATAAGCTAGCCGAAAAGTTGAGGATTCTTTATCGAGCAGGAATACAGAATACTTTTAAATCTAATGAAGGTAACGAGTATTGTAAATTTGTAAATCTTGACATGGAAGAACATAGAGATTTGCATTTAACCGTAGAAGTATTTAAAAAAGTTTTAGATGAGCCCGAATTTAAGGGTTATTATGCTGGTATTGTATTACAGGCCTATTTGCCAGATTCATTTGCTATACAAAAAGAGTTAACAGAGTGGGCGATTAATCGTGTATCAAGGGGGGGCGCTCCCATCAAAATTCGTTTGGTAAAGGGGGCTAACCTGGCACTGGAACAGGTAGAGTCATCTATAGAAGGATGGCCGCAAACACCATATACAAGTAAAATCGAAGTAGATGCTAATTATAAAAAAATGGTGAGTTTTGGCTTAGCAAAAGATCACGCACCTTCTGTGAATATAGGAATCGCAAGTCACAATTTATTCGATATTGCGTTTGCTCTGATACTAAGAAGTGAACATGATGTCGAACCATTCGTTTCATTCGAAATGCTCGAGGGGATGGCAGACCATCAGAGGAAGGTTGTTCAAGCCATCGCTGAAGGTATTTTGTTGTACTGTCCTGCAGCTACAAAGGAAGAGTTTGTTAATGCCGTAGCCTATTTGGTCCGTCGATTGGATGAAAATACTGCAGCAGAGAATTTTTTAAGATACATATTTGATCTTGTACCAGGAACGAAATTGTGGGATCACCAGGTAAAGATGTTTGAAAAAGCTTGTGACGACATGGATACCGTTAGTTCAAAACCTCGAAGGCAACAAAATCGTTTGATCTCAAACAAGACATCATCGAAAAATCACCGTTTTGAAAATGAACCGAATACAGACTGGTCACTTCTAGAAAATAGGCTCTGGATCCAACGGTTAGTTTGTAAATGGGAAAACAAAAAAAGGATCAAAGTACCTCTGGTAATAGGTGGTGAAGAGGTTTGGAATGAAGAATATCATGCAGTAGGTTTTGACCCCTCTCGTCCGGATTATGAGTTATATCGATATACTTTAGCTACTGACGAGCAAGCCGAGCAAGCTGTTGCTATTGCAGCAAGGGATCACAGTGGGTGGAGAACATGTGATACAGTAGAGCGGTCTAGAATCCTTGGTGAAATAGCTAATAAACTGCGTGACAATCGTGGTGAGCTGATTGGTTGCATGATAAGCGATGCAGGAAAAATTGTTGAAGAGGCTGACGCCGAAATTTCTGAAGCTATAGATTTTTGTGAATATTACAGAAGAAATATGGAAGAGCTTCATTTCTTTCAGGACATTGATTGGTGTCCGAAGGGGGTTGTATTAGTCACTCCTCCATGGAATTTTCCTTTTGCGATTCCCCTTGGAGGAGTTGTAGCAGCGTTGGCAGCGGGGAATACCGTGATATTAAAACCTGCGCCGGAAACCGTTCTCGTCGGTTGGTATTTAGCAAAATTGTGTTGGGATGGAGGTGTTCCTAGAGAAGCGTTACAATTCGTTGTTTGTGAGGACGACCCTGTAGGAACTCAACTGATTAAAGATGAAAGAATTGATAGTGTCATCTTAACAGGAGCAACCGCCACAGCAAAGTTGTTTTATCAATTAAGACCCGGTTTAAACCTTCATGCTGAAACAGGGGGGAAAAACGCAATCATTGTCACTAGCATATCCGATAGAGATCTTGCTGTTAAAGAAGTGATCCTCTCTGCATTTGGGCATGCCGGTCAAAAATGCAGTGCATGCAGCCTGCTTATTTTAGAGTCGGAAGTATACCACTCCGAGCAGTTTAGTAACCAGTTGAGGGATGCAGCGGCAAGTCTGAGGGTCGGTTCCTCGTGGAACTTAACAACAAAAATTAATCCCTTGATAGATTCTCCGTCCAAGCATTTGTTGCGCGGTCTTACTGAGCTTGATCAAGGAGAGGAGTGGTTGCTAAAACCCTTGCAAAATTCCGAAAACCCACGTTTGTGGTCACCGGGAATCAAATGGGGTGTAAAGCCCGGGAGTTTTATGCACAAAACAGAGTTGTTTGGTCCTGTTTTAGGGGTGATGTGCGCAGAAAATCTCGAAGAGGCTGTACGGATCGCAAACGATACTCCTTATGGACTCACTTCAGGACTTCACTCATTAGATAGAAGGGAACAAGAATACTGGTTAACTCAAATTGAAGCAGGTAACTGTTATATCAATAGAGGGATAACTGGAGCTATTGTTCAGAGACAGCCATTTGGTGGATGTAAGGCGAGCAGCTATGGGCAAGGGGCAAAAACTGGTGGCCCAAATTATCTGATGCAGTTGATGCACGCTAAAGAAAGATCTTTACCTCAAGAAAGTGAACCTGTTACCGGAAAGGTGTCGGAATTGTGCCGTTTTGTGGAGAGGTCGGAAATTTCTTCGGAAGAAAAAACAAGGTGGAACGTTGCAGTTTGCAACTATGCCTTTTATTGGAATCATTATTTCAGCAAAGAAGGTGACCCATCAAAGCTTGTTGGTCAAGATAATCTTTTAAAATATATCCCTGCCAAAGGAGTGGTCATACGGTATCAAACGAATGATTCTATATGGGATGTTCTTTGTGTCGTGGCGGCAGCTATGACATGTCAATGCCAATTTTCGATTAGTGCAACTCATGAACAATGTGAGAAGTTAAAGAAAATTGCGAAAGTTCATCAATTCAAATCCATTTCTTTACGAGAAGAAAGCGAAGCTAGTTTCATGGAATATTTGATGCAAACTCCAGGTTCTCGAGTGCGGCTACTTTCAGAACCTTCGAAATCCCTTCTAAATTTTTTCGGAAAACATATGATTTGTCATTATGCAGGTTCAGTACTTGCCAATGGTCGTATTGAGCTGCACCATTATTTACGCGAGGTGAATGTCAGTATCAACTATCACCGTTATGGGAACCTAGGGCTTAGAGAAGGTGATAAAAGGGCTCCACTTCCACTATCAGTACTCGATGAAGTTAAATGTAGTGGGTGCTCGAAGAGGTGCCCCTGTAATTAGCCTTATTGTGTATAATATTCCGAATTTGTTAGTCTTGTGGTTCTTATGTAATATAATACCGATCGTGATTCAAAATCCCAAATTTTGAATCACGATCGATATACTAGAGATTGATTGAAAATGACGACGACCATGGACCTTTTTAAAGAACTTAATGAAGAACAGCTTGTGGCAGCGAAGCACATAGAAGGCCCCATGTTAGTGTTGGCGGGGGCTGGATCTGGAAAAACACGCTGCGTCATTTATCGGATTGTCAATTTAATTGAATTTGGAGTTCCCTCTGATTCAATTCTTGGGTTAACTTTCACGAACAAAGCAGCTGAAGAAATGCGGAACCGTATAGAATCTCTATCGGATCGTCGTGTTCTCATTGCAACATTTCATAGTTTAGGAGCACGTATTCTCAGAGAGTCAATTCACCACATCGGAATTGATAATCGTTTTATCATTTATGATGAAGAGGATTCTCTTAAATTAGTGAAAAAATGCATTAAGGAGATGGGGCTAGATGAAAAGTCCGTAGTTCCCAGAGGGACAAGGGCGTTTATTAGCAAAGCAAAAAATGAGGGTCTTGGGCCCGATAAAGCTCATCATTTAGGACATTACAGTGAAACGAAGGAATATATTGATGTTTACGATATATACCAAAAAAAACTTAGAGAATTTAATGCTGTCGATTTTGATGACTTGCTACTTCTGACTCTTAGGCTTTTTGAGGAGTGTCCGAAAGTCCTCGAACGCTATCAAGAAAAATGGCAGTTTCTCCTTGTTGATGAGTATCAGGATACAAATACTACGCAATATGAGATCATTAAACTACTTGCAAATAAGACTCACAATCTTTTCGTCGTTGGTGATCCCGACCAGTCAATTTACTCGTGGCGGGGAGCTAATATTAGCAATATTCTCAGTTTTGAAATTGACTATCCAAAAGCCAAAACAGTCAAGCTTGAGAGAAATTATCGTAGTACCAATACAATCCTTAACGCTTCTAATGACTTAATCACTCACAATCCAAACCGTTACGAGAAAAATCTCTGGAGTGATTTAGGTGAGGGAGAAAAAATAAAACACTTCATCGCAGAAAACGAGTTCGATGAAGCACGTTTTGTTGCTGAAAAAGTCAGATTTTATTACGAGGAAATGGGGGTTTCCCTTAACGAAATGGTTGTTTTTTATCGTACCAATTTTCAATCGCGAGTATTTGAAGATCAACTATTAACTCGTTCTATTCCGTATGTTATTATAGGAGGAGTCTCTTTTTACCAAAGGAAAGAGGTTAAGGATATTTTGGCCTATTTAAAGCTCGCTGTTTGCCATTCAGATTATATATCTTTTGTACGGTCGATTAACCTTCCAAAAAGAGGGATTGGTCAAGTAACGGCTGAAAAAATGGTATGTCGAACGGCTGAATTAGGGGAACCAATTTTTATTTTTTGCCAGCAAATTGTCGCTAAGAATCCATGTATTGCTCCCTTTAAGCTCAGTAGTAAACAAGTGAATGCTGTTGCTGAGTATGTAGCGGCTATTGAGTCGGTTATAGAAATGAATAAGCAGCAAATCTCTATCGGTGAAATTATTGGGAACCTCGTCGAGAAAATTCATTATTTCGAACACTTAGAAAACGAAAAAGAATTGGCAAATGACAGAAAAGAAAATATCTATGAACTCCAGGAAAAAGCAAACCAATGGAGTAAACAAACTGATGAAATTAGTATCGAAGGGTTTCTCGAAGAGATGTCGTTGAGAGGTCAACATGTTGAAGATTTCGAAAAACCTAAAGACACATTAAATCTCATGACCCTTCATAACGGAAAAGGACTAGAATTCCGAGTGGTGTTCATCACGGGCCTTGATAATGACCTTTTACCGCATGCAAACTCTAGAGATTGTATTGAAGCTTATCAAGAGGAAAGACGACTTTTATACGTTGGGATGACTCGTGCAAAAGAAAGACTCTACTTTTGTAGCTCCCTTGAACGGCATGTATGGGGGCAAAAAAGAAACCAAACCGAAAGTTGTTTCTTAAAAGAAATCTCATCTGAATATTTACAATCCGTTTCTCTGAGATCGGGAGCCTATCGATACTATAAAGACAAAGGTGAGAGTCAAGTTTTTCATGAACCCGAACCCGCTAAATCTTTTGATGAAAATACAGAAATGTTTAAACCTGGGGATGCTGTATTGCATAAAGACTTTGGAGTAGGAATCATACAAGAGGTCTACGAAGGCTCAGTAGGATCTATGGCCGATGTTTTATTTTCAAATGAGTCAAAATCAAAAAGTTTGGTTCTAAAATATGCAAAGTTAACACGTTTGTGAGATTGAACGGTTGTTAATTTATTAATATTTAAGAGCTTAAAATGACTTACGATCGTTTAATTTTAGGACTTTCTCAAATCCAAAATTCCAAATATTGAATCTGTTTCGGTAGAAATAAAAAAAAAAAATTAACAAAAAATAAGTATAGGTATAATAAAGTGAATATGAAGTGATTACCTCAAGTGGTAATAATGGTGTTGCATCTCGCTAAACAGCATTTGCTATATAGTATGGCTAGCTTAGGAGCAAGTTATGGAACGTAATGATCAGTACTCAACATCAAATAATCGGAGCGCATTCCAAGAGGTTGATGATGATGATAATTTTGATAAAAAGTATGATATGGGAAAAATCCTTAAAGGGATGCAGAGATTTACTTTTTTAGTGGTTATTATGGTTTTTATTTTTGGTGGATTAGGGGGATATTATACATGGTATAATTTGACTACGTACAAGGCAACTACATATTTACTATATCATGCTGGAATAATTAACAAAGAAGATCAAAGTAACTTCAACGTCAATGAGTTGAGTTTAATAACGACAGTTGATTTGATCACTAATCCCTCTCATATTGAAGCAATTATCTCAATACTAGGTCTCGATATTGAACCCGAGGAATTATTGAAAACTATATCCATTCCGACCCCGAAAAAAACGTCCGCAGTTATACAAATCATTGCCGAAGCTGATAATCCAAATTTAGCGATCGATATTGCAAACACCCTTGCACGAATAAGTGTTAGAAGTGCTAAAGATTATTTGCAAAACCAGTTTCATAATTCAATGAACGGTTTTAAAAAAGAATTAAACGAAGTTAATAACAAGCTAACGAGTGATAATAAAAAAATAGAGGATTTTAAACAAAAAAATCAATACTTAGAAATGGGCGCGGATTACAACATGATTATTGCTGACATGCTTGCAGCAAAAGAACAGCTCGAATCTGCCAAAATTGAATATGATTCATTACTTGTTCAATATGAGAATTTGAAGCGTGGAATGGGTAATTTACCTGAATCAGTTACCATTGGTATTGATGGAATTCATTCTCCTTATTCCTCTAGAATCTTGGAGTTGAAAGCAACTATTTCTGATGCTAAAACAAGGTATACGGACTCGAACCCCAAGGTTCTACGTCTTCAAGAACAGTTAAATAGCCTCTTAGGCATTGATGGAGAATCACAAACTCAAGGGCAAGATGATGCAGTAGCTCTTGATGGCCTCGAAAAGCCTCAAACAAATATTGAATTGATGAAAATGCAGGCTACAGTTCGAGCCGCTCAAAAAAGAAAAGAGTATTTAGAAGAGCGATTAGTAGGGATTAAAGAAGCTGCTAAAGATGTTCCATCCGAGCAGATGAAATTAGCTAAGCTCCTGCATAACAAAGAAATCACCCAAATTCGTTTAAATAAATTACAGAGTAGTTACAACCACATTTTGCAAAGATTAAACAATCCTAATGGTAACCTCGAACTGTATATTTCAGCTGAGAAGACTGAACCAAAAAATGATAAATTGTTAACCTACCTAATGCCTATAGTCGGAATTGTATTTGGACTTATTTTAGGTCTGCTTTTAGCATTTATTTTGGAAAATCTAGACAATAAGCTAAGAACAAAAAAACAAATAGAACTTAGTTATACAGCGCCTTTATTAGCTGTAATACCTC
>JAJFMC010000068.1 GCA_021772365.1 Chlamydiota bacterium | reverse complement strand
TATCTCGACCAAGTTTCGAGCTTTTTAGGTGGTTTTCACCACCACCAACAGTACGGTGGAAAGACATTGATTTCTGTTTTGTTGAAGCAATAAGCATTGGATAGGGATTCGTAAGATTATCTCGATCGTTTTCGTCAAACTTGACGAAGGGTGAATCATTGAATAGCCGTTCAAACCTCTCCATTCGTTTTTTGTAAGGTAATGCATTTTTTTTCATTAACGCTTCAATTTTTGCTCCAACCGCATTTTTTAGTAATACTTCAATTTTTGGATCAATCCCACCAAATTTTTGGTATGCACCCCACCATTTTTTTAAGAATTTTTTTGGTTTGTTTTGAACGTGGGACTTGATTCGATTAAGAAAACTTTGGCCAAACATTTTCATAATAATGACGCTTAAGTAATTCCTTTTGAACTCACTAGCAAAGCGATAACCCCACCTGCCATCATCATCTTCAGTGTCGTAGAGGACTAACTTGTTCAGGTCAGTACCAACAAATGAACTAGCGCTATCTTCTTTGTGCCATATAGGATAGGTGACTTCCTTCAAATAAGGGAAGTCGTTTTCTACCTCTTCTCTTATTTTTGGATCATCTATTGCTTTCATCAGCTTTTTGGTATCATACTCTAGAGCTTTGAGAACCACCATCTCTTTACCAAAGAGGTTTTGCTGGATAGTCTTCTGAATATTTGAAATTCTCTCATTGTATTTACTGCAAAGTGAGGTGAATGTTTCTGGGGCCCATTGTTTTAATTGATACAACTTAATAAGGATCGGATCCCATTGATTTGAGTCGGGAGTCATCTTTTCCAGCTCACAAAGACGATCTAGAAAGAAAATTTCCATTCGTTCCGATTTAGTTGATTGCTCAAGCCTCCCAGTTTTTCCTTCAAGCTTCGCAGGATTAAATGTGTTACTAATGCGAGCAGCATACTCCCATCCTTTTTCGATTTTCTCAATTGTCCAAACAGAGACTCGGTCTTGATTGACACCATTTGGTCTCATGCCTCCGCAAGATATTTCGCCACACATGGGGGAAATGCCTCGGTCTAGTAACTTGCCAGTAGGGATTAATGTATAGTCTGTAGAAGGAAGAAACGACAGAATGGAGCTGTTTGTGCCGTGCAGCCACATGATTTTCTCTGTAACTTTAAGGACATCATCGCCACAATCATCGATTTTTTTCACCCCTGATTGAGCGGGTGTATTTGTTGTCTGTGATGTGGATGTACTTGCTGTTTTTTTTACGAAAATAGGGTTATTATTTATTGGGTTCATAGTTATCTCTCTTTAAATAGTATTGAAGTTGTTTATTATAGCATTGTTTTTAATAATTATAAAACGATATTATAGTGTAATAGTATCGACGACGTAAAATATGGTAGATGAGAAGACATAAATTAATTCTCACGTACATACCCCTACTAAAATGAAAAAAACACTATTTTTACGTAAAAACACTCTGTAAATCCTGCCTGATTTTATTAATCTCGTAATTTTGTCGATGAGTTGATATTGCGTGAACATTTACAGGATAAAAGCATGAAGGGGAGTTGCTAGTTGTTTAATTGTATGATTTAGGCAGCTGGTTCGAGTTTTTTACTCACATAGTTGATGCAGAGTACACGAATTAACAGAACAACGATGAAACAAAACGCTAATATAAACATCAATTGCGTTTTGAAGTCAGAAAATGGCATTAAGCTGCTTTGTAGCAGAACAACCAAGAAGTACCCGGCTTTGTGGAATACAAGATCAATAATGACTTTTGCACGAAAACGATCCTGAAAGGGGATCGGCACAAATACGAGGTGTTTTAAGCAAAGGAGTGTAGGATAAAACACCGTCGCAATAAAGATCTGATAGCTGCCACCAACACTGGTCAAAAGTTTGTCAAATAGGGTTGTATCGCCATTCACCAAAAACGAACCGATGGATCCACTCATTAAGTTTAAAACGATCATTGTCGACACCAAAAGCGTTATGAGACCGGTAGAAAGGTAGCAGAAGTTCCTCCAACCATTCATCTTATTTTGCTTAAGGTAAACACTTAAAAAACCTAATAACACCACAGCCAAGAGGACCGATAGATTTTTCAAAGCTGAAAAACCTTCGAGGAAGTCCCAGTAGTTACTGGGGAGTGAATCTTTGATCTGTATTGAAAAATTCCAGGTGATCACAGATATATGTTTTGTGAACCCAACAGTAATCGTCAATAAGATCAAACTAAGGATGAACATGGCCCCAAACGAACGTTGCTTCTCACCTCGCTCATCTACAGCCTTGAGGTTTGTTCGGTAAAAGCAGTAAATGGTTGTCAGTAGGCAAATCGTAGATATCACACCAACATTGAACACTCTGTCCTGGAGGGATCCTTCTAAAATCCATTGTGTCAGGTCAGGAATCACAAATTGCGACAAAAGAAGGCTGAAGATCGACAAAATCGGGTAAAGCTTGCAAGCCCTACTAAAAGTGACAATGTTATTAAAGTACCCATAAAATAGTAATAATGTTAACGGTGCCCAAAGCGTCGAAAAGAGATAAAAGATTGCATGAACCCAATGTGCTTTCACATCAGCGAGAAAGGAGCTAGCTGTAAGAGCTGAATTTCCGTCGAATGAAGAAATATATGATGGGGCAATGATGAAGAGAAATGTCGATGTGAAAATTGTAATGATCAAAAAAGTCCGCTGAACAATCTGATAGACAGAGGTCCTTTTCGATGCATACAAGAGAACTCCCGCTAGGAAAATATTAATCGCAGGCGAAAGGAGAAACTTGAAGATCGAGTAAGTGCTATCTTCCATAGGTGAAATCGAGCATAGATCGCGGCACGCATCCCTGAATAAGTAATAGGTCAGCATATTGCAGAAAACGATGACAAGAAGGGGGATAATTCCCCAGTTATTTGTTTTGGTTTCACTCATTTGGTTAATGCTTTGTTTAGTTTTGATTAAAATATAACAAATAATCTTAATTAAATCAAATAAAATATGTTGTTTTATTAAAAAATCAACTGTTTACAGAAACTTCTTTCTCCAGCGTCTTGCCTAGGAAAGCTATAATGAAGAAACGGCTTAAACAGATAGCCACAAATATAAGGGTTAAATAAGGGATCGAAGCACTAAATGAACCGGTTGATAAAAGCATTACCTGAAGGGTGAGCGTCCCTAAAACAATAAATCCTTTTACAAAGATCAAGTCTATCACCAGCTTCGAGGTGAAGCGAATATTTTGCCTGATTGGGACAATGGCGATCTCCTTTAAGCTTAAAACAAGGGGGTAAGCCACTGAAGAGATGAGTATCTGATATCCAGCACTAATCATCGTCAGGCTACCGAATCCTGTATTTGACTGCTGAGACGTTACAAAAGAGTCAATTGGATTTTCGAGCACGTTGAAACAGTAAAATGTGGCGCCGAGAACCAAGGTCGTAGCTGTAATGGCTAGGTACATGTTCCTCCAACCTTTAGCAAGTCGCTCGGACAAGCAGTAGCTCATGAATAGGAGGACACTTAGAGTCATTAAGCTGGCAATTCCCTCATATGAGTGAAATGTTCCCAAGTGATGGGCATACTCAGATGGTTGGGGAAATTGGATGCTTGAATTGTATTTCCAGATCGTCCGTGTAAATACGATGATCAATCCGCTAAAACCAGCTACCACTCCCAGGCATGATGAGTATTTCCACCCTAGTGAGCTATGACTGTGTTCTGTTGAAGTAGGGGGTGATGATTTGCGAAAAAGCTGCCGGTAGCAAAAATACGAAAGGATATTGATCAATGTGATCATGATACCAAAAGTCATGAACCATTTAGAGCTGAGCGATGGGAGGTTGTAGTTGATTTCGCTAATTTGGCGAACGAACGTAGGTGCGAGATAAATATTGATCAAAACAGCGACGACGCCGAATAGGGGGTATAGACTGACAGCCTCCTTAAAGGAAAAGCGTTCGTTTGCATATCCGTACACCAAAATAATCATTCCTGATGGCCATACAGTGATTAGACTATAGTAGACGATAGATATCCAATGAGCAGACACTAGTTGCACGGTACTAGGGGTAAGGACACCGAATGAAAGTGCAGTTATCATGGCTGGAGGGAGATGTAATCGTTCGCTTGCCGGTAGCAATAAGAAAAATCCCACTATCGTCGCGATAATCGCAAATACGTAAACAGTGTTGATGATTTTCTTGACCGACATTTTTCTGCTCATGACGATCAGGATGACTGTGGGAACTAGGCTTAGGATACCTGAACTGATTTTTATGAGGGAAAGGTCAAGCTGTTTAAATGATAACGGGCTAAAAAAAGAATTTGACAAGTTCATACACAGATGGTGCATTATGAGCGCCAAAGCGATGATTAGGAAGTATGGAATAAATTTTATAAAGTTATTCATATGGTTTTAGCTCTTTAATTTACTTTGAAACAAACTTATATTACTATTTGATTTATATTTCAATGAATTTCTTTGGGTTTTAACGAATTGTTGACAATTTTAGTGCATACGAGTTATAATTTTGATTCAACAATTACTAAACATTAGGTGTTTATGACTATACCACAGCTTCAGGTCAGTGACGGCGCTCCCATTATTCCAGATGATGGCTCTCTTCCAAAAGTCAGTTCTGGTGAAAAGAAACAGGTAGAGCTGGCAGCTAAAGTAGACGGAAGTGCCGATTCCATCTTAGATAAGTCTGATCTCCATGCTTCTGATGATAGTGATATTTCTGCGACCTCATTGCAAGTGAAGGAAGATGATAATCCAGAACTTGATGAAGCAGAAAAGAAGAAAAAGGAATTAGATGAAGAGAAAGCAAAAATGAAGAAGCAGGAGTGGATCAACCTAGCTGCAGGTGTAGGTGTGGTTGCTATGACTGTGATTGGTGTTTTTGCCTTTAGCTTTGCCATAGCGGCACTTGCTGTTGGGGCAACAGCATTAGAAGTTTCTATTGCAGTCATCATTGGGGGTGTAGCTTTTGCTGGTGCAGGTCTTACCCTTTATTTCGCCCTGGTCAGACCTGGTTGGAAAGAAAAAATGAAAGTTCTCAAAGAAGACGATAAATAATCCATAGAGCTTGGTTTCAGTACAACGACCAACTTAAAATAATCATTTGTTTTATGTAA
>JAJFMC010000067.1 GCA_021772365.1 Chlamydiota bacterium | reverse complement strand
TTGTGGAAGTTACGGAAGAAATCTTCACCATGAACATGGGATCGGTCTGTCCGGTTGTCATGCGCTATCTCATGCGCCATCGTCAATAGAAAACCTATCGCTTGATCGATGCTAGTCAAACTGAATGACCGCATGAATTGACGGTTGATAACAATGTACGTCGATCCATCGGTCCAAGCATTAGCAGTATCCGATATGCCCATTAGAACTCTACGGTTGTCCCAACAACCCAATCCCTCTAAGACCTTGCATAACCGACGCTCCAACTTCGTCCAATCCTTTTGTGGTAACCGATTGTGAGAGTCAGAGAAATCTTCACTCAAGTCATTGAAGGGACGCCAAGCATTCTTGACCTTGCTCCAGTCAGGACCATGCGGTACAGCGCGAGTCAACCATGAGAAGAACTCTTTATCTTCACCGTTGTACCCCATTTCATCCATCGTAATACGATCAATGCAAAGCGCCCGTCCGGTCTGCATCAGTTTGTCTGCAACTTGATTGCCGTCACCACAGAATGACCAAGACATCCTATTGTTGAAAACGTCACGGAATGATAACGACCGACCGCTCGACGTATAGAACAATCCTAACGTCTTGATATCATCGTACTTGATTTCACCGTCGCGTAGGTCTTGCAGAGCAGCAACGCGCTCATGAGATTCCAACCTACGATTGGCCTTGCGAGTTTTCTTCTGTCGGTTTTTCTTAACAATCATGTTGATCCGATTCATGATCGGACAATCTGTCAAGACTTCATTGCGAGCAAAATTGACCTTCAACTGTTCTTTAGAGACAATGACCCCAACCACGCCCGCAGTCGAAGCAGGAATCGATTGGCATTTCACGCCCATGTTGTAGATCAATAGATTCTGCCCTACGTTAAACAGGTAATAGGCGTCATCATCTTCGTATGTCCAATTCAATGACTCGGGGGTCTGATTGATCTTGTCACCGTTGAAGAAAACATCGACGGAGACAAATTCTACTTGCTCTTTCACAAGAGACTTCAATCGCTCAATCGTACCACGATACTTGTTCTTGTACAACTCAATCTCAATACGACAACCATCGAATTGCTCTGCTTTATGCAACTCGAAACGTGGCAACCGCTTTGCTGCCCTATCAGCAGCAATATCTGTTCTCATCTCCCAACCACAGGTACGCCAGACGTTCTTCCCTTGGGCAAAACATTGTCCACGACCCATGCGGAATTGCGCCCACTTTTTGTTCTCACTATCTTTGTGGGGCGTACCGAAACGTCTGAAATGCTCTTGTAACTCTTTGCGAGTTTTGATGCCACAACCGTTGTCGGTCATGACCACACGATCTACATGACCATGTTCGTCCGCAGTCGCCTCAATATCGAAGCAAGAACAATCTGCCTCAATAGCATTTTGAGTTGCCTCTAGGGCCGCCTTCTCAAACGTCCCTGCCTGCCGCTCGATGATATCGATTAGCATTTGAGGGTCCATCGTAAAGTCAATAATCTCTGGTGGGGGCATGCTTGACTCCTAAAATGAACTCTTACCAAACTTGATCTAATGCAATATACCCCACATCAAGAGATTTGTCAAGCGACCAAATGTTCTTTTCAGCCACTACGTTATGACTACGTTACTGGTGTGTTTGTCAGGCGAGAAAACAAAGGTGAGACGCGCCAAAGACGCGCCCACCCTGTTGCAAGGAAACCAATGTCAGGATGCCAGCGCCTCAGCGGCGTTGACCTTATCGGATGCTTCATCAACTTCCGCATCGGTGGAAGTATCAGTTACCGGCGCGGCCTCAGTCTCGCCTTGAGCATCATCTTCCGTCTCGTATTCATCAGGATGCAGACGGTAATGCGCCTGCCCGGAAGTCTCAGCGTCTTTAGCGCCAACCCAAGCGCCGAGGATGAAAGATACCAACTTCGTTTTGTGGTCGTCACCGTAATGGACGACAGGGACGATACCACATTGGAGCGACCGGACGCCGAAGGGGAAATCCTCAAACGGCGCAACTCGACGCTGCGTACTGGACAGATTGACCCACGCGCAATCTTGCGGAGGATTCTTCTCGCCACCCTCATTACGAGGTTTGCGTACTTCAAAGCGCTCCAACGCCGTGGTCGCCTCGTCACCGTCACCACGCTTGGTGGAAGCAAGACGCATTGCAGGTTTGATCGCTGCCCACAATGAGGAACGATTCAGAGCAACCTTGCTTTTCAGTCGCTCACCACCCGGCGAGTAGACAACCTTGAACTTCATGCCGGTGGTATCGTCGCCCTCAACTGCCTTGCGAATCTGAGCGCAGGTCTGCCGCTTGTCACCCTTGACGAAATAACCCCAAGCGTTGATCAGACTGTTGGGGATGATTGCCATCTGAGCGCCAGGATCAGTTTCATCATCCAACGTGATAACCTCAGCAGCGTTGTTGAAACGTCCAACCAATGAAGCAAGAATCTTATCTTGACCCTCGAAAGCAGCGCGCTTCCCTGCCTGAATGTTCGCGCCATAACTGCCGGTCTTGTTGGCATGGATCAGATGGACGGCGGGGGTCTCGGTTGTACCCACGACGAAATCAAACTTGCCAACCGTCAAAACGTTTTCCTTGCGGTCAGTGACCAAATCACGAGCGTCGATGATATGGTTGATACGCAAGGTCTGTACGTCGCCCGACTTGGGATCGACGTAAACATGATCACCACCAGACATGCTGGCAGTCATCTTGGCGTTAAGACCCATCGACTTCTTGGGTTTGACGCCCTTATCATCCTTGGTCGCCGAAACGAGACAGGTCGCATTCGTCATCTTCGCAATCATGCGACGAATGAAACTGTACTGACAGGGAACCGACTTGCCATCGACGCGGTTGGCCTCCATCGCCTGCTCATACGCCGTAGCAGACATCATGCCAACGTTGGGGTCCAACGTCTTGCCATCAGCGAATGACGCTGCCAACGCCAATTCGTTCTCAGGGTTGCTACAGGGGGTACGAAAATCCATCACATGGGGATGTTTCACCTTTGCCTTGGCAGCAGGTTTCGCCGCCTTCTTTGACTTCTTTGCTGACTTCGCCATAAGATTGTCTCCTCAAAAATGACCGAAACTTGATTACGACCGAAACCACATGTCTCGGTCAACAAGGGTAATTTACCTCATGTCGTTCTACTTGTCAAGCAATGAACCAATAATTTTTCACCAATATCTATAGAACGAGAAATTTCGCGGTTAATTGGAAATTGTCGTCAGAAATCATATTGACAGGCCATAAAGCCTATTGCATACTGTAGGTAATGAAGGAGCAGCGCTTGACATAAATGCAGACCGCGAATCAACACTTATGTCAGGCGAACCACCTCTGTCTTGCAAATGCAGAGGTGGTTGCTTTATGCGCTTGACAAATATCTGTTCTAATGGTATGCTGCCGGTATGATTACTGAACGAGACCCTCAAGAAGAAAGACCCGATTAATGTCCTGAGAAGTGAGACGAGTTCGACTGTGAGCCACGCAATGATTACGAAGTTTGACGCAGAGACGCTTTGCCGTCCGAGGGATGCCACAACAAACAGTGGCAATGCGCTTTAGGTCATTCCAATCATGATGAATCTTATGAGCCGACAGAAGTCCACTGATGATACGAACCATGTAGGAATCAGAATACGGCTTAATCTCCCATACGTTTTGAAACCGCTTCTGAAAAGAATGTTCATCTAATAGATGCAACTGAGTCGTCGCACCCATCAATGTGAACGGACGCATCTCATACCAATTGTCATCCCCTTGATCAACCCGCCACTCAACCATTGGAAAGTAGAAAACCTCTTGCTGTAAAGGCGTGAGACGGTGAATCTCATCAATGAAGAGAATGAGACGTTGACGCCGAGATCGAGCATAATCGTCAGATTCCACGAGCAACTCAACGGTGTCTTTACGGGAACGCAAAGAAGCAGCTTCCTTCTCACGGAAAAAACCACCGCACTCAGCAGCTAGACATCGACCAAAATGAGTCTTTCCGGTGCCACCAATCCCGTGCAGCAATGTATGTGGGTACGGTTCTCCTAAACGGTGTGAGGCCAGTATATCAATCCTGGCTCGTTCCTTCTCCGTTGGTAAACCTATGATCTTGTCTAATCCCTGTTTCAATCCCGTGCTCCATTCTCATACCAAACTTCTAACAAACCACCGACAGACCAAAAATCAGTCTTATGACGAAAGTCTCGAACTAACGATTGCCAGCATCTTCTCGCCTGGCGACTGGCTTTGTGATACTTAGTTCGCAAAAACCCATTGTCTTGCAACGCCCGTCGATACATAGCAATGCCTAAACCTCGTCCCTGAAACTTTGTTTCAAGTTCGACATCACAAACATACCCATCTTCATTCGCTGTGAACCATCCGAATTCACGATACCAACCACGAGGAGTTCGACCCTTGATCCAACGCCAGCAGTAATCAAATTCCAGAACGTCACCTGTTCTACGCACCAACTCAATTCTGGAACGCCAATTGGATGGTAATCGCTTACTCATTCTCGTACCAGGGTTTGAATTCAGTAGGAACTAACTTCTCCGGCTGTCTTTCACCTCTGAAGATCTTAATTACTGGGACCAAAGGAAGGAAGATAGTTCCATACCACAGGAGCATACAGAAACTCCATAACCTCGTACTGGTCGGAACTTCTCCAAATCCCCATTGTTTACGCAGCCACAACCAGTAACAATACTGCCATGACCCCGTACAGAGGGGCAGCTTACCCGTCCAATCTTGTATCAGTATCTCACTCATGTCGTCCTCCTTAACCTAAGATACCACATTCGGGTGTCTTTGTCAATTACTAAAAGAAGGGCAGAAGCCAACACGGACTCCTGCCCTTCACCACTGGCCGAGTTTTTTGCAGTCCCCCGGCTAATTACCTACTTTCACGGCCAAGAGTCACGTTCGGGGCCGTCGGCGCAGATGTCCGTTCAGTCACTATCAAAGACAAAAAGGAATTGAAACACAGTCATAGACAAAACCTCCTTGGGCAAACTGCCCTATCAAAAGCGGGGGGTGCGTCCCCCTGATCAACAAAGATTGGTGGGAAATCGTCTCCCACCAGACGGACTGTTTCGTTGTGGGCGCTATGCTTCAGCGCCCCGACGGCTTACTCTCAACGAACTCAGCCAAACATTGAAAAAATCAAATGAGGAGCGTAGGAATTGAACCTACCCACCAGGCCAGCTTATCTAGAAAACCGGCGTAGGGTGCCCACCGTCGGTCTGCCAACTCCTCGTAAAACTCGGGGAGCAATGCGATTCTGCTCAAGCAACCTGCCGTCTGTACAACCCGCTTTGCCATCGGCTGTCGTCCGCGCATCTGTCGCCTTACATGCTCCCTCAAGCAACTGTAATATACCTCATCTCATAACCTTTGTCAAGGGCTTATCAATCGAGGGGAGGGTTACATCTTTTTTCCGAAATATGTACCTGGATGAGACCTCACCCGATGTGCGCTAAAAATCGGAAAAATTCAAAAATCTTCTGTGGCCACCAAGATAGTGTAGCACTACTGGCCACACTATTTACATCTTTTTTAGCCAATATGTAGAACCAGGGAATCGATCTAACGAAACCTTGATACTGACTCAGAAATGGTGATTTTTGGGTTTTATCGACGTAACTCTCGCCAAACGGAGGACTGCATCTTTTTCACCAAACTATTGGCGCGGTTTCAATCTGCGTTTCCCGCCATTATCGCCAAAATGACCGAAATCGAATTTTTGGGCACATTACAATGCAAAAGTCTCATTTTCCATCTCGAATCAATCCCAGTTGTATGTCGCATTCAGGTGAACCAACAAATGCGAGCGAGAAGTATTCAACTGCTTCACCAAACGATGAAACTCAGCATCAGAATCCTGAACCTTCTTCGCAATGTCCATCAAACCCTGAATGCCATCAGCAGCCTGATAATACACAGATCGTAAATCCTTACCAGGATTCGGAGTCTGAGAGCCATGAAATGTGTATTTAGTCTCGTCAGCCATCGGTATTCTCCAAAATGGAAAGTATTCAAAAAACAAGGCCCGTGAAGGGGACGCGACTTCCCAACCATCATAGCGGATTCTCCGCAACCCAGTCACTCAGGTATATTGAAAAACCCCGTGACTCCATGACAGGTTACGCTACCACGGTACATGAACTCTACCACATTCATGACCGCTTGTCAAGGGCTTCTCTCTCAACAAGTAGGAGAATCCGTACCATGTCATCAAACTACCTCCATATTGGCAGCACCAAACCTCTGGCAGCAGTCATAGGGTCATCTACCATACAGGCAGTCTTATCCACTACTTCCCTCTTGTAGCCAGGGCATTCAGGATCACATGGACTATAGTATCTCATGAAGACACCATATCACATCTTTTACTACTTGTCAACTGCTCCCTTCATTGTATAATCAGACCAGTCACCAGCCACATTCTACCCACACTTATGTCAGGCCACCATTACCAATAACCGCATCCCTTTTGGAACACTTATGTCAGGCGACACCCAATAACGATACGATTATTGAGTGCGCATCTACACTTTCATTATTAAATGTGTATGGCAGGTTGTGGCACTGGAACTTACACTTCTTGCTGGAAATGTGTATATTAATAATTTATTATATATATATCTTACACTTTTAATTAGAAATAAATAATTATAAATACATTATATTTACACTTCTTCAAAAAACTATTGCCAATGGACATGTGCATCTATTATTCAAAAATCTCATAGTTCTGAAAATCTGGCGGGAGAACAGAGATTGCGAGTGTGTTCCATCGATGGAATGGTTTTGAGGGTTTTAGGGGTAGTGACGTGCTAATGGAATGAGAAATGCTATTTTGAGGGTATTGGCGTATTTATCCTGGTAGCATAGAATGTGTTGATTCTGTTTGGATTAGCCT
>JAJFMC010000066.1 GCA_021772365.1 Chlamydiota bacterium | reverse complement strand
GATCATGATCCACCAGCCCTTGATAGGTGGTGTCATACAAGGACAAGCAACAGATCTTGATATACAGGCTAAAGAGCTCATCAAAACCCGTAACCTTCTTTGTAACATCTATGTCCAGAAAACAGGGAAATCTTTTGAAGAAATCGAAAAATCTATCGATAGAGACACATGGATGACCGCTGAAGAAGCAATTGACTTTGGTTTGCTCGATGGCATCGTCACATCAATGGATGAGCTTAAATAATCAAATGGAAGTTCCATTTACAAAATACTCCGGTTGTTCGAATGACTTTGTGCTTATCGACAACCGCCAGTTGAGTATTCCTGCAACTCCCGAAATGATCGTATCACTATGTGACCGTCGTGAAGGAGTTGGAGCGGATGGTGTAATTCTAATAGAAACCTCATCTTCCTCTACTTGCAAAATGCGAATTTACAATGCCGACGGTGGCGAAGCAGAAATGTGTGGCAATGGAATACGCTGCGTGGCTGATTACATCCGTCAAGCTGGGCATTCAGAAAACACTTGTACTATCGAATCAATGAATCGGCGACATCACGCTTCTTGGAAAAACGACAAGTACACCATAGAGATGGGAGCCCCTGTAAATATTTGTTGGGATGCTACAATAAGTACATCTGGAGGAAACCACCATTTATCGACTATGGACACCGGAGTCCCCCATGCAGTCATTTTCTGCGATGAGATTGACAATTACCCTCTGTATGAGGTTGGTCGGGACCTACGCTACCATAAATCATTCATGCCCGAAGGGACTAATGTCAATATAGTTAAGGTGTGCGGTGAAGATGTACGGGTGCGGACCTATGAGCGAGGTGTGGAGGATGAGACACCTGCATGCGGCACTGGGGCTACTGCTGCCGCTCTTGTTGCAGCGAAAAAATACGGATTACCCTCGCCGGTAAAAGTTTTTCTTCAGTCTGGTGATCATCTCGAAATTCAATTTACACTTCAAAACGACGAAATATCATCAGTTTGGATGACAGGAAGGTGCAAAAAAGTGTTTGAAGGCAGCATTTCATTATCTCTCCGTTTAGTTTTCAGTTGAAATGAACGATAAGGTCGACTAGAATGATTGTCAATCTATACTCTTTACATTTACGAGGATGTCATGGCTAAAAAAAGTTCTTACCCAGAAGCGCAATCACCGATTATACTCCGAGCTTCTCGCCTTATCGAAGCATTTGCGAAATCTGATGATGAGAGAGACTTCTATTTAGATAGTGTGGAAGGGTTTATTCTTTATGTAGATTTAGACAAGCAACAGGATGTACTTGAAGCCCTCGAAGAAGAGTTGACCCTCCATGAAAAACGCTATTGCATGATTCCAAAGCTTAGTTTTTATGAGACTAAGAAGATTATGGAGAGCTTCGTCAATGAGAAAGTTTACGACATAGACACTAAGGAAAAACTTCTCGACATCATCGACTCTAAGGATGCTCGTGAAAACTTCCTTGAATTTATTTATGACCAGCATAGCGAACTTGAAAAGTGGCAACAGTTTTATCAAGAGCGTTCACGTATTCGTATTATTGAATGGTTAAGGAACAATGAGTTCCAGTTTGTTTTTGAAGAGGACCTAGAGTTCAACGTAAAAACAATTGAGAAGATGAAAGAGAATATGTTTGTAAATAAGGTAGGTAAAGATATCGCCAGTGCTAGAAAAGTATTGGTAACTAAAGCAAAAACGTACTACTCGAGTGAAGCTCTGAATCCACGTCCAAAACGTGGACGCCCTCCAAAACAACAAGCGAAGCAAGAGGTTGAACAAAGTGTTTCTGCAGATATATATATCACTGTTTCACCTGCTGCAAGACAGTATCTGTTCACTCCGGATATCTGTGGTGTATCAGCAGCTACTTTCTCCTCAAAATATGAAACTGAAGAAGAACTTCTTAAGGATCGTGGACTTGTTAGCCGACAACCAGAAAATGACCAGATTGGCGACCTCAACAAAAAATTAGCATCACTTCGCAACCTATCATCACGCTGGATAGCAGATGAAGGGCAAGGAAAACCAGGTAGATCACAAGAAGAAGTAACGTCTTCTAAACAGGCGAAAAAAGAAGGAAAAACACCTACAAAAACTACAGCTAAAGCCATCAAAACTAAAGAGCCTGCATCACCCAAGCAAAAATCATCTAATGATAGTACTGCTAAAAAGCCCATGCGCTCGATCATCAAGAAACCCTCGGAATCTAAGAAAGAGTCGGCAAAAAAAGCAGCTTCAAAAGAGCCCAAAAAGGCCACAACACGGAAAAGGATTATTCCTAAGGAATCCGACAAAGCACCAGCGAAAAAGCCGCTAAGGAAAATAATCCCTAAAAAATAAAAAATTCACAATTTGTTAACGCTAACTTAACATGACAGGCATACAATTTGACCGAAATGAGGGACCGTGAGGTCAAAGGTTTGCTTATGAAATATTTTTTGGCTGTTTGCCTACTTTTTAACTTATGCATTTATTCAACTGTTATTGCAGATGAAGAGAACTTCTATCCGTGGAGTGACGAAAAACATGCTTTCATGGTCGATCATGCTACGAAAGTTTGGTCCTCTAAAATTTTCAGCTATCCGACACTACAGTACCCTGTAAGTGATCCTGAACAACTTTACTCCATCTACAACCGTGAAACAATACCAATTTTCAGTTACGGCAGTCTTCTCAACAAAGAATCTGCTTCGCGGACATTGAGTGAGAAAGCAATGACTACACACCGTCCCGCAGTATCATTTGGAACGAAACGAGTATTTGATAGACACGTTCCTACAACGACTCGCTGGGGACCTATGGAACGCCCGAATGATACAGGTATGTTAAACATCATTCAGACAGACGATCTTTCGCATGTCGTGAATGGCGTAGTCATAGAAGTCGATATTGATGACTTAAAAAATTTACTCTACCGCGAAGAAGGGTACGACCTTGTTCCTATCGTCGTTACCTGTTGGATTGATGCTGTTGATGGTGAAGCAACACCACAATTTTTTGTCGCTTATACATTTCAGGCATCTGACGAAGAGAGAGATGATATTCACTATACCAATCGCTACATCAATCCTGTTCCAGGATATGCATTGGCCTCAAAAAAGGGAGCTGAGCAGTATGGGGAATCCTTTCTGAACCTGTGGGTATCGTCTACCTATTTAGCTGACAAAGAAACACCTTTCGCACTATGGGAAACATACCCTGAGCTTGACTGCAGGTTTGAAGAAGGATGCGCACTATCTATAACGAAGTAAATTCCAATTTTCGAGTTTACTTTGGTATAACTAGACGAACTGAAAAATCCTTTGATTTAACAGTGTATAATAGCGTCCATTCTCTTTATAAATGGCTATTCCGTTAATTTCGTTACATTCTTTTGAAGAACAGTACCCCTTTTCAACAACAGATTTTTCGCCTGGTCTAGTATCTTTAACGAAGAGATTAACATTAATCTTAAACACCTGTTGTAGGATGGTAATCACTTTTGTGTCTACCTCTTTCCCTTGAATTTTTGTGTTACTAAACAGTTTACGTTGATAGTTTTTTATCACACTTTCGCCAACTCCCCTTTCTTCTATCACGTTTTCAACAAATTTATGATTCAGGTGTATGGCCAACAAAGCGATCT
>JAJFMC010000065.1 GCA_021772365.1 Chlamydiota bacterium | reverse complement strand
TCTTTTTGATATTAACCATTGAAGCTTATTCTCACAAATGTCCGAATGTCTGCCTGATACTTTTCCCTCTTTTACAGAGGAAAAAACTACCCTTTCTTGCAGATTCCATCGTCAATTAGTCCCACCCTTTTTATATCTGAGTAAAAAGGCTCTTCTTCAGCTAAATTAATACAAACAGTTTGAATGATAGCCTTTACCCAATCTGGCAAGTCCGGATGAATGCTATAGTGAATCCATTGCCCTTTTCGTTCGTGAGAAACGAGGCCTGATTTCCTCATAAGGGCGATGTGTCGTGAAATTTTAGGCTGAATACAGTCTAATACTTCACATAATTCGCAAACACACAACTCTCCCTTCTTTTGGAGTAACATGATACAGCGTAAGCGTGTACTATCAGAAAGAAGGGAGAAAAGTTCGTTAGGATCGAGCATTACGATTAAGCCTTGGTTTTATAGCCTTAATTTTTGCGGATACTACATAATTTTCCGCATCAGAGCCTGGGACCCATTCTTTAATAAACATCCTACTGTCCTGCTCAAGCTCAATTTCTATGTTGGTAAAACCTGCTTCCGACAATACGTTTTTGAGCTCATTCACCGTCATCGCTCCTGAAATACAATTACAAAATAAATTGGAATCATTCTTCATTTCTAGCGGCAAAGGTTTGGAGGCTACAATATCCGAAATTGCCAGTCTACCGCCTTCTCGTAAAACACGAAAGGTCTCTTCAAAAACATCTTTCTTATTCGTAGAAAGGTTTACAACACAATTGGAAATGATTGCATCAATACTATTGTTTGGCAAGGGTAAATGTTCTATTTCCCCCAAAAGAAACTCGACATTTTCAATACTACTCTTTGAGGCATTTTCCCTAGCTTTATGAACCATTTCAGGTGTCATATCAACGCCGTAAACTTTTCCTTTAGGACCAACTTTTTTGGAGGCTAAAAACACATCAATGCCTCCACCTGATCCTAAATCTAACACAACTTCTCCTTCGCGAAGTGAGGCCATAAGCTGAGGATTGCCACACCCAAGACCCATGTTGCACCCTTCGGGTAACCCTTCAATTTCCGCGTCAGAATATCCAAGCTTTTCCCAGTAGTCTTTGTCAGCTTTCTCAGAAACACCGCAACAACTGCGAGCGTTCCCACAATTTTTTTTCGCAGTATCTGCCGCAGCGACTTTTCCATACGCCTTGCGAACATCGGTTTTAAATGTGTGCTCATTCTTTGACCTATTAGCATCGACATAGTACACGTGTTCTGTTTGAGGTGGTAAATAGTAGTCCATATTTTACTCCTGGTTTAGGTTTGTTGATGTATATATGTATATACGTATATACGTATTTCATGCAACCTATTTTTCTCTCACTATACAAATTAAAGTGTCGGGCTGTCCCTGGGATGGCACAAAATAGTCAAATCACAAGCTTTTCACACTCTGTAATTCGTGTTGTTTCACGCCCCTAGTTTATCACGAATAAACGTGACTACCAAATGCCATTCTATTTAGAGTTTTTTCAGGATGAGCAGTATATATAAGGGGGTATCTGGATAGTGATATCCTACTCATCCTGTAAAAAATATTGATTAATCACGCAGGCTAAAAAACCGCCTCCTGCTGCAACTCATTGATACAATGTATTGTATATAACACTTCAATTTGGAGACAAAACTGGCTTAATCGTTAACGGAGTCTCTACAATTCTGAAATGTTGAGGTTTATTGAGTATAGTAGTAGGTTGAGGAAATTAGATCTTAGAGGTGTTCAGTGGTAAAAAAAACAGTGTCTCTCGTTCTTGGGAGTGGTGGTGCGCGAGGGCTTGCTCACGTAGGGATCATCAAGTGGTTAGAAGAGCATGATTATGATATCCAATCAATTTCCGGAAGTTCCATAGGTGCTCTCGTTGGTGGGGTTTATGCAGCCGGCAAGCTGGATGAATACGAAGAGTGGGTGTGTGCGATCACCAAGTTCGATATCTTATCTTTAATGGACTTTTCTTTTTCGATCGATGGGATTATTAGGGGAGATAAGTTGATCAATGTCTTGAAGAATTTGATTGGCGAACAAAAGATTGAAGATCTCTCCATAAAATTTACAGCTGTTGCTACAGATATAAAACGGGAAAAAGAGGTGTGGATCAGCAAGGGATCACTATTTGATGGGATTCGTTCATCGATATCTATGCCTTTTCTTTTCACTCCTTTTGAGTATAAAGGGACAACTCTTGTTGATGGAGGTGTGCTTAATCCTGTGCCCATATCTCCGACGATGCATGATATGACTGATTTGACAATAGCAGTAAACCTGAATGGTGCGAGAGAGAAGAGGATTAAGGAAAAACCTCTAATAGAAGCAGAAACACCTTCCTCAAAGTCATTACATAAAAAAATCAAAAATTTTATTACGGGATTGAGACCGCCAATCGACCCTCAAGATGAACAGACATGGGGAGTATATTATATTGCTTACCAGTCGTTGGATCTCATGCAGGGGGCTATTGCCAGGCAAAAATTGGCAGCGTACCCTCCCGATGTCGTGGTGACGATTCCACGGAATACCTGCCGTACTCTCGAATTTCATCGTGCGCGAGAGCTGATTGATTTGGGGTATGAGAAAGCCGAAGAGTTTTTGTCGAAGGTTGAGTAAATGCCCCATAGACCCCGATTGCCACCCCAAACCGCAGCTAAAAGCAGTTTCAACTATTTGTCGTTTGCTACTTATTTCTTTTTCTT
>JAJFMC010000064.1 GCA_021772365.1 Chlamydiota bacterium | reverse complement strand
TCAGAGTTTGGAAAACAATACAGTGGAGATTACACCTTTCCTTATATTTCTCTATTTTCCGGGGACAGGCTCATTAAATATTATAAAATGTGGTATGAAGACACACATATCGAAGATATGTGGACAAACTTTTTTTGTGTCTCATGTAATCTATCAAAAGGGGAAGTTCATATACATTCTGAGGGTGAGTTGTGGAAAGCCATCCGTATGAGCACCTCAATCCCTGCTGTCTTCCCTCCTGTTTATGAAGGGGGGGACATGTTTGTCGATGGTGGCATAGTGGATAATATGCCAGTGAGAATATTGCGTAATAGAATGAAGGGGGGGAGGGTCATTGCCGTAAATTGCTGTAGTGATAATCAAACCCTCACTAGCAAAACCTATGATACTCCTTCAATATCAGGATGGAAACTTTTAGTAGAATCTCTTCTTTATAGAAAAAAAGATGATTTAAGTTATGACAATATCATCAACGTAATTTTATCATCTATTAATTTAGCTTCGATATCTCATCAGCAAATAATGGCGAAGGAAGCTGACTATCTAATAGAAATTGATACTGATAAATATGGGCTTCTAGACTTTCATATGTTTAAGGAAATAGGAGATCTCGGATACGAAACAGCAATTAAAAGCATCACTGAAATGGATATATTGAGTTAAATTATGGTCTAGGGTTTAAAAAATATATTCATCAGCGATCTTGCGTTTGTCATGTCCATCCAAAACATGAAAGGTGCGGATTTTATTAATTGTCACAGGAGATAGCTGTCCAATAGGGATGTAAATAATTTTTTTTCCAAAACGCTGAGCAAAACTTTTATACCTACTTCTAGGAGGTTTTTCTGCTACATAGACGATGATTGGTTGTACAGCATAGTCAATAGCAGACATTAGAAGAACCTCAGCTTTTGATTGACATTCTGCATAATCGGGATCATTCCAAACATCCCATAATCGACGGGGAGGGTAGGTCATCATAAAGCCACCATATTCACAACGGCTAATTCCCGGTCCAACCACGTTATTTCTTATATCAGTAGCGTAGAGTGCCATATCGGATTCCTGTTCATGTTCTCCTAACCATGTAGCCACCCAAGGGAAGTTTTCTATGAAGTTAGCGTCACTTTCTGAAGGCTTGTCTTCATCGAAAATCATGACTACAGACCCGACAGCTCCTGGAGGTTTACCAAATGCCTTCACATACAGTTTTCGTTCATACCAGTGTCTAATGGTTTCTCGGGTGTCGATACCATCCTCTAAGCTAGTTGTGAAAGGGAGAATACGCGCCCCTTCTTCAGATATAATTTGCGTTCCCTTTTTTTGTAGGAAAAGACCAAAATTTTCAATGATCGTGTCTTCTGGCTGGTAGGAGCATATGCTAAAAGGGCCTGGTGGTTCAAATCTGAGATCCTTACGGTCTTTTTTTCTTTTCCTAAACCCCCCTTTTTTGCGTGAGGGTTCGCTCATATGAAAGCGGATGATCTTACTATGACCCCATACATCTTCTACTGAGAGGTTCAGAACAGGTAGGTTGTCTATGTTTTTTAGGTGTGGGTATTCTGTTGCTAACAGCCACACTTCATACGCGTAATTGTGTTCGACACACCCCTTGGCGGCACAGAGGATTTGAAATAAGTCCGGCATTAACATGTTGGTGATCAATGCATAATTTCTAACAAACTTCATGGTGTTTCGTAGGTGGTAGTTTGAGAAAGGATTTCCCGTACTTTTCTCATAATTGACGGATGCATTTTTGTATAATTTAAAAATCAGCTTTTGGCGATCGGGGGGGAAGTCTATAGAGGTGCTTGCTTCCTCATAACCTTCGGACTGTTCTAGAGTTCTTAAATGTTCGTAATGGGTCGATAGCCAGCCGAATTCAGCCATGACTTCTCGGCATGAATCTTCGGAAAGGGTACATAGCTCAATTGATTGTCTTTTGGCATGTTGTAGATTAGGAAAGCGCTTGCTATCAATAAGTTTCAAAATGTTTTCAACATGAGCCATTCCGCAAATGAAAAGGATGCGATCGTGAGAAAATGCAAGTTCTTTAAGACGCCTTGCCATATACATCTCGCGTTGTTGGTCGTGCTCGATTTTTTGCGTTTTCTCAGATATGGCAATTTTTTTATATGCTTCGTAATAGTTCTTTAAGCCTATACGATGAATCGAGTAGGGGTCAGGTAAATGCTCTTTCACATCCTGATACTGTTCTACATCAAGATCAATGCATTTAGCCGTCACACCCTTTTCAAGAGCGCTACGCAATCCTTCGAATGCTGCATCACAGGGCTCACACATGTAGTATAGTGTTTCCCCGTTGGTGTTATTCGTGACAACTAAACTGATATCGGGAAGGCGTGAGGCCGCATGTAATAGCTGAAGTTCCATTGTCTCAGCAAGCTCTACAGCCACGCAGTCAGGGGATAGCTTATCGAATGCAAGCTTGACTTGTGCAGCCATCTCCATGTTGTAATGGATGATAGGGATGACATAAATATTGTCTTTTTGAATAACAAATGGTTCTCTGTAGCTACTCATTGTCTCTGTGTATATGTTGTCTGTCGAATGGCACAATATACCATCCCCACTAGTAGAAGGGAAGAAATAGCTACAAACACCTCCAGTTCTACGGTTAGATCCTCATCTTTCTTATAGGGGGACCTAACTATGGGATAGAGGTTCTAAAAAATCTTTTTAATGCTCGTTGCCTTGTTTCATTCATGATGGTTGTGGAAAGAAATCAGGAATTTTGATAAAATTAACCTTACGTTATCATCTCAGGAGGAAGATCACATGAAATTATTGCTTTCCAAACCAAGAGGGTTTTGCGCAGGCGTAGAAAGAGCAATTGATACTGTAGAACGTGCCTTGGAAATATGGGGACCGCCAAT
>JAJFMC010000063.1 GCA_021772365.1 Chlamydiota bacterium | reverse complement strand
AACATTGATTCAAAGCAACATGATGATTATCATTCAGATGATGGTTGGGGTGGAGGTGTCGAGCCAATGGACATAGATAGCTACTGGCATGGATGGAATTCAACTGAAAATATGTTTATTAAAGAAAGCTCAAGATTAGATGATCCTTTGAGTGATGATGATGAAAATTTAATCGGTTAAAACGTTTCGTCTTTAACTTCTTCTTCGTCTAGATTGTCGAAAGTGATCAGCTCAGTCCATAGGTGGTGTTTCCAGCACTTAATGAGCTGATCACACGCGTACATTTCAGATTTATAAGTAAGAATTCCGCATTTTTCAAAATACTGTTCATTGAGCAGTGCACGTACATACATTCCGCAATACTGTCTTGGTTTATACCAGATGTCCTCTTGCGTATGATTGCCATAAATAATAGATATCTTGATTGAAAAATCTTGCAGATTGAAATCTTGTTTTGGCAGATACCAACAGACGATCATCCGTTGTCCTAAAGGTGAGTGGATCAGGCGTGGATCCGGAGTTCCTACATGGTAACTCGCAAGATTTTCCCTGCTGATATTATCGACTTGCATGCGTAGCATTTTATTTTGGCAGCTTGTCAATATAAGGAGTAGTGAAATTCCAATGAGAGCGATATTAATTTGATAAACAAGAAGAGGCATGGGCAGGCGGGGTGAGTTTTTTTTCGTGGATTTCTTCTTCTTTTTTGATCCGGTCATATCCCCATTTGATCAAGTTTTTCGTCGTCTCCCAATCGAGGCAAGGGTCTGTAATCGACTTGCCATATTCAATACCTGTTGAATTTTGACCAGTCTGAATATCCTGTCGCCCAGCTTCGAGGTGGCTTTCTAGGATCAGTCCTGCGAGACTCTTGTTTCCCTCAATAATTTGGTGGATGACAGATTGGAAGACGACAATCTGCTCATCATGCCCTTGTTTTGAGTTGTCATGAGAGCAGTCGATGATGATTTTTTTATTTAGTCCTACCTTCACTAGTCTGTCGGTGGTATCGATAATCGATTGCGGGTCGTAGTTAGTAGACTCCACACCACCTCTCAGGACAATGTGGCAGTTTTCATTACCGTCTGTTTCTATGGAACAGAGTTCGCCTTCATCGCTTACGCCAATATAGGTGTGTGGTGTTGATGCACAGTATGCACCGTCAACAGCGATCTGTGCATTTCCGTCGGTATTATTTTTGAAGGCTACAGGCATAGGCAGACCCGATGCTACTTCTCTATGGATCTGTGATTCTGATGTCCGAGCTCCGATACAACTCCATGTGATGAGGTCGCTAAAGTAGTGTGCCGTCAAGGGATCGAGAATTTCAGTAGCAACAGGCACTTCCATTTCTGCTAGGTCAACAAGTAGCTGTCTTGTCAACTTAATGCCTTTTTCTATATCGTTAGAGGTATCGATATTGGGATCGTATAGAATACCTTTCCAGCCTGTTGTCGTTCGCGGCTTAGCGAAATAGACACGCATTAGAAGGAGAAAGGTGTCGCTTACCTCTTCGGAAAACTCCTGGAGTTTGACCGCATATTCTTTTGCAGAAGTGACATCGTGAATGGAGCAGGGCCCGACAATAAGTGTCTTTCTTTGATCACTGCCACTCAGAATTTTTGTCAGATCGCTGCGAGACTTTTGAATAAATTCAAGGCTACACTTATGACTAGTGATTTCACTTTTCAGTTCTTTGGGTGAAGGAAGTTTTATTTTACGCATTTGTTCGGTTATCTCTCGACATATGAGTCACATATCTATTATGCTTAAAATATTTTAAGCACTGTTGGTCAGATTAACAAAACGTAACTTAAAATTCATCATCCCTATGAAAAAAGCTCTTCAAGTTGCCAAAGAAATATCTAAAGGGTATTTACAAAGTATTGATGGTAAGAGGTATAAATCTGTTTTTTGTGAGTCAGTGGGAGAAGATCCCAACGATGAATTTTCTATTCATTATCAAACCAATGAACTGAGTATTAATGCTTCGAATCCTCGTTCCGCCGCCTACGCTATCAGTCAGCTCAAAATGTATGTCAAGGGACAACATCCTCAAGAGGTGTTTGGCCAGAATAAACCTCTCTACTCATTAAGACCTGTATGGGTACAGTGTGATAAACATGTAGCCCTGACTGAAAATGTCGGCTGCTATTTGCCTTCTTTTTTCTTGGGAAAAAAGAAACATAGCTTCGAAAAATTTTGTCACCGCTTATTGGAGCTTGGATTTAATGCAGTCATCCTTGGTTCACGTCATCAGACTGTTGAGCAAAAATCTTCTATTGCTTTCAAAGAATTGGCTGTATTGAAACAGCTGTTTGACGACTACGGAATAGACATGATTCTCAAACCCGTTGTCTATCACCCTCCTGGTGATGCACAGCTACCTCAAACCCCGAGTGATGAACTGTTCTGCCAACGTGTTTCTCGTGCACTTTCTGACCTTCGAAAGGTTTCTTCTTCACTTCAGTACTTGCTTTGGGAGAGTGTGTACTGTAATCAGGATTTCCATTACCACCCCTCCGGTCGCGACCATTCGAAATTCGAAAAAGTGGTTAAAGAGTTATGTTTAGTGGAAAATGAATTATCAGACGGTGAAACGTTGATTTACTATCTACCCACAATCGATCATGAGATGGCAAAAAAACAGGCCCTGTGGTTTGGACGCCTTCTGAATGAGGCTGGCACGCAGACGATTTGTGCATTTTCTTCTGTGTCAGGAAATCCTGCTGCCGATCATTTGAGGCCTCACCCATTTTGGGAGGTGTTGTATCAGACGGATCGACCGGCCGCTACTCCGGTGATGCCTATATTGAATAGTGGTGGTGTGTTGCAAGGGGAGGGGTATTGGCCGAACTTTCCATTAGATTTA
>JAJFMC010000062.1 GCA_021772365.1 Chlamydiota bacterium | reverse complement strand
AATTATTCCAATTCAGGATACATCCTTTTAGGATTAGTTGTGGAAAGAATAAGTGGGGTCAAAATAAAAGACTATTTTGAAGAGAATTTCTTTTCTCCGCTTGGTATGAAATCAACATTTATGCCTTCACAAGGGCGTTTTTCAGACTTTAAACAAGAAAGACTTAATCTTGCGAGAGGGTATGCTTGGGATTTATTTGATCCTGATGTTCCTCTAAAAGAACAGCCGGTGTATGAAAACATGGTTCATGTTTATGCCGCAGGTGCGATTATTTCTACAGTAGAAGATCTGCATCGTTGGAATATAGCCCTCTATAAAAAGAAAGAGGTTATTCCTGAATTTTTATTGAATTTGATGCTCGATAAGCACGCTTTAATAGACTCTAAAGTTCCAAATGTTTTTTATTCTTATGGGCTTGTGGTTGAAGAAGACCCTCTTTTACCATTTATTGGTCATAATGGCGGCATTCCTGGATATTCCTCTAGACTTTACTATTACCCAAAGCAAAGGATTACTTTTGTAACTTTACAAAACGTAACAGGAAATGGAGAACAACAAGTTGCACTTCTAGAAGAACTTCATAAAAAATTTGGTCACATAGAATCAAAAGAGGAACGTGATAGTTTAGAAGATGCCTATTTGAAAGAAAATTACCCTGTGATGTTCCAGCAGGAAAAAGCCTATGATTTTGCAAACCCATTGATTGAGTTTTTTGAAAAACATTGGAAACAGGACCAGGAATTAATAACTGGAGAAGAAAAGAAAATGGTTTAATTACAAAAATGAAACATAATATCGAGATTATATGATTAAAAAAATATTCGCACTAATAACTTGTCTCACCTTTTTTATGACTTCATTTTCTTTCGCACAAGCACAAACTAAAGTAAAAGCGATTGTATTTGATTTCGGAGGTGTTATCGCAACGACAGATCGAACGAAAATCATCCAATTTCTTACGGAGACCTTTCAGCTATCAGAGCAAGAACTAAAGCCCATCCTTGGGAAATGGAAGAAAATTTTGGTGAGTGGTGAAAATGAAAAAGAATTTTGGAAAAACTATGCCGATTCACAAGGTGTTGTTTTGTCGAAAGGTTGGTTTGATGAATATGACAAAGTGACGGGTTTTACTGATATTCCCGGAATGTTCGCAATCGTAAAAAATCTTCAGAGCCAAGGATTTCAAACGCCGATGCTTTCGAATATTCAATACTATCAAGCGAATGTAGTCAGAAGATTTGACTATTACGATCTGTTTGACCCTGTTTTGTTGTCATATGAAATAGGTTATGAAAAACCTCAGAGAGAAGCTTTTACTTTCCTGCTTGACAAGCTGCGGCTTTCTCCTTCGGAGGTAGTATTCATCGATGACCAAATAGACAATATCGAGGCAGCTAAAGCACTGGGAATCGATGCGATACACTTTGTTTCTCCTCTCAAGCTTGCTGAAGACCTCGGCGAAAGAAACATTCAGTTACCAAAGGAAATTACAATGTACAAGAGGTCACTACCCAGTATACAGACCCTGCTTAAAGAGTATGTAGATGATAACGGTTCTGTGGGTGCCTCTGTTGGCTTCATTGACCATGGAAAAATTCAATTGTACTCATACGGAAAAAAAACAATTACGGAAGATGAACCTATGTCGAAGGATACTATTTTTGAAATAGGGTCGATCACCAAAGTTTTCACAACTCTAGCCTTAGCGGACATGGTAGCCCAAGGAATGGTGCAACTAGATGATCCAATCGAAATTTATCTTCCTAATGTTAAAATTCCAAAGCTGGATGGTAAAAAAATCACCTTACGCCATTTGGCTTCGCACCTTTCTGGCATTCCCCGTCTGCCTGACAATTTTAATCCAACAAATCCGAACAATCCTTATGAGGACTATTCACTAGAAAACCTTTACAGCTACTTGAACCAATACTCCTTGACACGGGCTCCAGGTGAATCATTCGAATATTCGAATACAGGAATGGGTCTGCTTGGTCATATTTTAAGCATGCAATCAGGAAAAAGTTATGAAGAGCTTATTCAGAGTCTTGTTTCTAAACAGTTAAACATGAAAAATACAGCTATCTCCTTAACCCCTGAAATGAATCAAAATCTTGCTCATGGACATCATCTGCAGCAGGAAGTTAGCTGTTGGGACATCCCAACATTGCCAGGTATGGGTGCTCTTCGATCAAATATTCAAGACATGACTCGCTTCTTAGCCGCTAATATGGGTTTTTCTGAATCCCCACTCGTAAATCTTATGAAACAATGCCATGAGAAGCAATGTGAACCATTCCCTGAATTTGGTGTTGGACTTGGCTGGATGGTTACCCATTCCAATGACTCCGAAATTATCTGGCATAACGGTGGAACTGGTGGATTTAGAAACTATTTAGGATTCAATCCAAAAACTCAAAGAGGGGTTGTCATTCTATCTAACTCGACGGAAGACTGGCCAGATGAATTTGGAATGATTCTACTTGATCCAGATTATAAACGTCCTATTGTTGATAGAACACTCGCTAACAATCCTGACTACCTCAATAAATTTGTGGGCTCCTATGAAGCAACTCTACCGGGCGACCTCCCAAAACAAAAGCTCCAAATATCTGTCTTTGGAAAATTGTTAGCTTCCTATCTTTCCGGAGGAGAATGTGGTATGCTGTACCCTGAGACATATGGTGTTTTTGGTGTAAAAGGGTTTCCTGATGGAAAAGTCTATTTCAGCTTCGATGAGGAGGGTAATGTATCAAAAATACAAGCACTACTATCGGACGGAACAATTTTATGGGAAGCAGTACCAGAAATTGAAGAAGAGAATCATGAATTAATAACCGCAGAAGAATAATGAATGGCATGATTCCAAATATCAGAGCCTCGCTAGGGAGTCTGTCTAACTATTTTTCTAAACAAAATGTTAGCGGTGTATATTCAAACCGCAAAATACCCTTTGCGCCCTCTTTTTCATCAACAAACCAATTACAAGGAAAATCACTTATGGTATGGAAATGGACGAAACGTATAGGTTTTGGAATCGTAGGAACGATTGCAGCGCTCGCCTTAGCGGGGGCTCTATTTCAAACTATCAGCACAAAAATAGACGAGAGTAAATACCCACCTGTTGGTCTGATGGTAGATGTTGGGGGATACAAATTACACCTGAATTGTCAGGGACCTGAAAATTCAGACAAGCCAACAGTGATTTTAGAGGCTGCCTTGGGCTCAAGTTCGCTTGATTGGTCCTTGGTCAAACCTGATGTAGAAAAATTTGCGCGCGTATGTAGCTATGATAGGGCTGGTTACGGTTGGAGTGACGAGAGCCCTAAAGAACGTTCAATAGCTAATATGGCAGATGAGCTTCATACATTGCTTAAAAACGCGGACATTCCAGGACCATATATCCTTGTTGGCCACTCTCTAGGTGGTAAAATTGTTCGTTATTACGCAAGCTTATACCCCAATGATGTTGCTGGTGTATTGCTTGTTGATTCTTCTCATGAAAATCAGCGGACGCGATTCCCTGAATCAACAAAAGTTAGGCCAAATAAAACACTCTCTACTCTTCTTAGCCGTATCGGAGTGGTAAGA
>JAJFMC010000061.1 GCA_021772365.1 Chlamydiota bacterium | reverse complement strand
TCACTACAGATGCATCTGATTGGAAAGACTGAGCGCCCGCAAGGTCTCCACCGTTGTTACTGAATCGGTCTCCCCAGTTCACCGAATAGTTGAGGGAATCGTCAACAGATGTCTCTAGGATTAGCATTTCGATAAAGACCTGTCGTAGAGGCTGGTCGATCTCTTCGACGAGCTCCTTCACTTTGAGTAGCGACTCGGGGGTACCGGTAAAAATCAAGGAGTTCGACGCTTCCAACCACTGCACACTATTGATTGTTGCAACGAGGCTCTGGTTGACGGCATCACTTTCACGCATACTGTCGGCAATCTTAAGCATCGCTGATTCAATGGAGTCTCCAAGACGGTAGTTGAGCTTGTAGATCAAAAATTTTGTTCTTTCAATGCTACCGTAGGGCAGTCCTTCATCTGGCATTCCGAAATAGGCTTTTTTTCCAGCATAAATCGATTCGCCAGGAGTAAGCATATATTTCCACTTCCCATCTGGGCCAAGCTCCCAATAGCCTTTAGGGCCTCTTTCTGGAGAATATCCAATGGGCGGTGCGCCTGGGACAAACTCCCAGTTGCCTTGAGGGTCTTGTCTCCAATACCCTTCAGGTGGTCGTGTTGTGTTGATACTACCGCCCCTCTCGATTAACCCTTGCGCTTCTTGAATAGCCCTTATGAGGTCTTCGTCGGGTTCGTATATCCAGTTTCCGTTACTGTCAAGACGCCATCTACCCTTCTGTGCAGGACCGCCCAAACCGGGAACGAGACGGATTTTCCCGTCGGGACCGATTTCTATCATTTCCCTCGATCCATCGGGAGAACGTACACCGCCAGGGCCAATTACATCACCCGGACGTATTAGCTCGGGAGGGACATATCTCAGCTCATCTAGATTATAGATTCCTGTTAATCCATCAGTTTGGTCGAGGCGCTGTAGGATAGGGATTGCTCGTTCAACGAGGAATGGTGTCGACACAATAAAGATACTGTTCGATGGAGAGTGTGGGATGAATGTGATCGATTGCCCGGGAGCGATCGATTGCAGGATCAGCTCAGCATTTTGCAGGAGCGTTGTCATGAAGGCATTTCTGACAACATACTGACCGATGATAAGGCTACTATTCGGAGCATCGATACTTTTGATCAAGGTTGCGATTTTCTCTACAGTCGCATCGATATCGGTAAGGATAATGTGATTTGTGTCTTCAAGAACTTCAATAATGGCGTTCGTAGAGAGCATCGACTGGATCATCGATGCGACGTTCGTTGCGTTGGCAGTGTTGAGACGGAAGACTTGGGTGACGATGTCAGCATCTTGGAGCATTGTTTCCGGTAGGCTTTCTGCTCTAATAACACCGGGAGATTGTATAGAAGTGTTACTGTGGATGATGATGTCATCGCCCTGCTCCATCATTTCGAAATCGTGGATGCGAAGTTCTTGCATCAGAGCCATTAGTACGTTATCGATCGTCGTCGGTTCTTCAGAAATAATCGTCACTTGGAAATCGAGCTCTTCCTCGTTAAAATAGAAATTTCTTTCTGAAACTTTACTGATGAAGCGGATCAGTTCGATGATGTCAACATTATTAAAATTGATGAGAATCGTATTTTGGTCGGAATCTGTCGGACCTTGATCTTGGTTGTCTATTTGTGCGATGGTATGATCTAACGATACGGAAGTTTCCGGTAGAGACATCGCGACAGGCTCTTGTTCCTTCTCAGGAAGGGGTTTAGTTAGGGGGCCATCGACATTGTGGAAGTCGGTATCATTTTTTTGGTACCAACGTGATGTTTCTATCGATTGTGATAAGTTGTTTTCATACGATTTATCGAGCCTTAGATTAACATCTGTTGCTGGAACTGGCTTATTCTCGTGGCGTGGTTCTACCGATCTAGAAGACTGGCTGTTTCCAATTTTAGAAGAAATTCCTGCGTTGTTATTGTAGATGCGGGGATCTTGGTAGGTTTTGACTTGGTCCCACTGGATATCGTCGTAATCGGTACTTGTTTTATTTGTTTGTTCGGTGTCTGTGGGTTGCGATTCATTGAGGTCGGCAATGGTGTCGTCTTCAAACGAAAAGAGAACTTGACTAGGTTGACGACTGTTGGAAGGATGGACATGTGTCGTGATCGATCCGTTTAAGTGACTAGGAGATAAGGGCGTCACTGATAGTGTAGGGAGTGTGAGGAGTAGGGATTTCGCGATAAGTGATGAGAAGTAAGTTCGTAGCTTCTTCATGTGATCTATACTTTTGTAACGTGTTTATTATTAGTTTTGTTTACATCTTGACTGTTTAAGGTCAATGTGTTACATAGTTATCCTGTGTGTAAAATAATTAGATTACACACATGCAAAAAACAAGGGCGAACCCTCGTAAACTCATATCTTACCAAATCGGTTTACTTAATTCCAAACATAAAAAATGTTGTGATTTCATGATCATTGATATTGAATTTTGAATTAATAAGTGTCGTTGATAATCATAAATTTTGTTTGATGAATCCTTGATTAAAAATACCCTTATCCATAGACCCCGATTGCCACCCCAAACCGCAGCTAAAAGCAGTTTCAACTATTTGTCGTTTGCTACTTATTTCTTTTTCTTCGTTT
>JAJFMC010000007.1 GCA_021772365.1 Chlamydiota bacterium | reverse complement strand
TTTTATCAAGATTAGCCAAAAAACCACGTGAAATTATGCACTTTTCCTCATCATTCAAGTTGTTTTTGTGAAATCATGTTAGGACCCACACCAAAAAATTCCCTAAAATGGCTATCAAATCTTTTTAATCAAAAGGCCCTGAGGGTTCGACCTGGTCTCTATCTATTTGCTGAACAATTTGTGTGCTTTTGTAAAGACTTTTAAACTGCGCAGCGGCATCTCTGAATTCATTTTTTGCTGTTTCGTTCCTCGTGATCGTTTTCAGAAGCGTGGCTGCAGGGAAAAAACTATCTGCTCCTTTTTGAAGAAATGCGATCGCTAACTGCGCCTCTTTTTTTGTGACTTCTTCAGGGGGTTTTGTGTCACCTCCGTAATAAATATACCCCAGAGCATAACAGGCAATCGCATTGCCATTATTGGCCTGTTGTTTGAGGATCTCAATATTTTGCTGGAGGTACATGTCTATGATATCTTCAAAATCAACACTATCATCAATTTCCACTTGGCTATCTTTTTTAGAAGCGATCTTTTCTTCGAGAATCGTGATTTGATTCTGGTAGGCATCAATGTTGGACTGGCCGAATGGACTCACATGCTCAAACTTTTTATCGATAAAAAATGCATGCCAAAAGTATGCCAGGGCGATTTCATCGCTTTGTTTGACCCCTTTGCCATCCTTATACATATAGGCGAGATTGATCGCTGCATTGTTACACCCGTATTTGCAGGCTTTTTCGAAATAATTTTTACTCTTTTCATGATCCTTTGTTTCCACACCGAGTCTATTATAGTGGTCTCCTGATTTTACTCTTTTTCGTTCCCCAATGTTGGTATTTGGGTCCAATAACTTTGTTTTCAACGTTTCAAGTTTTGCAATGGTGTCCGGCATAATAATGGTTCCTTCGACGAGCATTTTATTCATCAATTTGATAAAGGCTTCTTCGTCTTTTGATACGAGACCTGTTAGAAGCGTCCCTATTTCCCTTGATGGTCGGTCATGTTCGTCACTTACTTCCCAACATCTTTGCTCAAAATCCCAAATCAGTTGATTTTCAATGGTACTGTAGCTCACCGCACCTGACTCATCAAACCCTGTTGCTTCGTCACAAATATCAAGGAGGCACTCTGCGACCTGTTGCCTACTTTTCATGTTCTCGGTCTCCAACATGTACTGTCGATCGATTTTCATCAGCTCATCGACAGAAAGATTTCCCTCAGATAGCTTACTGAAAATTTGGGTCTCTCGATTGATAGCTTGATAATAGGTCTGTAGATGGTGGACTTTTTTACGGGCGTCTTGCTGTATGACTTTATCGGATTTGGCATGCGATACCTCGGGATGTGACAGTGTACTTTTTCTTTTCAATGGGTCTTTGAAAGTGGAGGCTGGGTCAGATGGAAAGGTACCTTTATTCCAACTTTTCATGATTGTATAGGACGTATTGAATGCTTTTTCTTTACTCTTCCATTTCCCGATTTTTTTATTGAGGTCAACGGTACTGAGGTCGATGCTGTCACCATCTTGAAAGGGAAATGGTTTTTTTAGCGGTGTCACTGTGCCGTCGGATGCTTTCCAATATAATGATGAGCTATCGCCAAAAGCTTCGTACCACTTTTCACCTGACTTAACGAAGCAGTTAATGGTGTAGAGGTCTTGAGTGGATAGGGTGTCACCGTTTTTTACTTTCTCGTAGATGGTTTTTCCCTCAGAGGTGGGTTTTGTGAGGTTTTGTGGTAGATTTGCTGTGGAGGGGGCTTCTTTGATCGCCGCTAGCGTCTCGTAAAACTGCGTTTTTGATCCCGTGGAATCGAACTTGTTGACATTCAAAGTCTTGTCCGGTTTATCCGGTTTGTGGAGCTTGATTGCACCGTCGCCCTCAAAATCGTATGAGACTTTTTCTGTGTGTCCTCCTCTACCGATTCTGGCGTAACCTACTGTAATGACGTTTTTTGTCGCAGGGTCATTTCTGATTAGGAGTTCTGCAACAGTTTTGACATATTCTATAGCATTAGTACCGCTTTTCCCTGCTGCAGACATTCCTGGTCTGGTGAGCTTGAATTTTTTTTCGACACCATCTTTGTCTCTAATAGTCAGTATTGTAACAGCTGTGTAGAGTCCATGACCATCAGGTCCAGTGACTTGTGTCTCTGTTTTGCAAGGTCCTAGAGGCGTGAGGTAATCTGAGCTGGAGCGAGATATTGAAAAGTTGGCATCTATATGACCTTCACCACTCATTATTCCCTCTTAATTGTTATTATATTGTAATTGTTTGTATTTTAATTATACCATTTATTGTTTAAATTGTGTAAAAAACTAGTTTTTTGTTCATCACAAAACGAGTGTCTTGACCTGTTATTAGCCTTTAGTTACTAAACAAGCATTGAATTCAAGAAAAGAAGTGCCAAGGTAAGCGATTTTCTGATGAATTTAAAGTTTTGGGCTGGTCCAGTAGTCTTCTTACGTAAAAATGGTATTTGATCGATTAGTGTCATCTGTACTTTGCCAAAAACCAAATTTTGAATCACGATCGGTATAATAGCCCGAAAAAGGGATTTATCTTTATTTCACAAAAGGTATAATTACCGATTCTATTGACCAGGAATAACAGTTTTAAATTGAAGAGAAATTATGTTAGTTTATTCGAAAAAAATTATTTCATTCATCAATGACATTAAGATCTCCTTAAAATATATCTTGGCAAGAGAAGTGGGTCTGAAGGTCCATGGCGACCGTTTCTATGACAGAAAGGAGGAGTATGGGTATCCGATAAATGTCGTGGTTTTCAACGATAAAAAGATGCTTGGGTACTTTGATTCGCAATTTTATGAACTTGGATTCCACGAGTGCTTGATGCATCAAAGTGAAGAGCATTTACAGAATATTATCAGGCACGAAATCGCGCATTACATGACTTTCATCGACTACGGAAATTGTGTGGAGCCGCACGGCAGACAATTTAGGGAATTTTGTCAAAGTATGGGGTGGCCTGAAGAGGTGAAGAAGGCGACCACATGCCTCGATGATGAGGTAGGCGTGCATAAAGAAGAGGAAAGCGCCGTTCTAAGGAAGGTGCAAAAACTGATGGCTCTTGCAGCAAGCAGTAATCAACATGAAGCGGAACAGGCGATGGTTAAGTCCCAGCAGCTTTTACTAAAACATAATATCAGCAGTGACTACATCGAAGATAGCGATGAAGAAAAAATCTTTCTGAAGCGTATCATGAAGCAGAAAAAGAAAAATGCAAAAATGCAGGCCATTGCTATCATTTTAAGGACTTTTTTCGTGAACACGGTATACAACCGCCAAGATGGTGCTACTTGTCTTGAGATTGTCGGTAGTGCTACTAATATAGAGATTGCCGAGTATGTCGCCAACACGTTGGTACATGAATTAGAGAATCTATGGAATCAGGCAAGGAAACAGCAGTTTGCACTGAAGGGTACAGTTGCAAAAAATTCGTTTTTCTTAGGCGTCGCTAAGGGGTATTGCGATAAAATAAACAGTCTAAAAAAACAGTGTAACAGTGAAGTCTCCAATGCTCTCATCGTCATCGAGAAGAAGCTACAAGATGCTCAAAATATGGTCTATCCACGGTTGAGAAATAGCAGTAGCCAGGCTCGCCATTGTAGCGAATCATCACAATTAGGTCAGCAGGCGGGCCGTGGCCTTAATATCAATCCGGGCATCAATAACTCGGCCAAAAATTCGGGATCGTACATCCCGTTACTGTCATAGGATATTGCGTAGGCAGTAAGCTAACAGTTTGTAAGTTGATAAGGATTATAAATTACCCACGAAGTGGGTACGGCATGTAGCCCAGGAATGGCTTCGCCCAATGTTATCAACTTAAAATAATCACTTACATGAAAAACCTCCCCGTTACCGGATAGGTCGCCCGTAGGGCTTTGGATTAAAGCAAGAATTGCTTTTGTTGTTTAGAGAGTGTTGTTCAAGTAATTCTCATTAGTGAAAAAAGCAATTCTTGCTTTACTCCAAAGCCCTGCGGGCGACCTATTCGGTGGTGCAGT
>JAJFMC010000060.1 GCA_021772365.1 Chlamydiota bacterium | reverse complement strand
CTATTTGAGTTCCTAATCGATAAATTAGTCTGTCATGGTTGATTCTATCAAAGAATTTTGATAAGTCGATATCAACCACAAATTCTTTACCGGAACGCGTGATCTCTCTAGCTGCTAGGATCGCTTGCTTTTGGTTTCTTCGGACACCCTTGCTTTCGTCAGTCTATTCCCTCCTTTCGGTGCTGTGGTTGAGTTTTCATCAACTAGTTATTGTGCATACCAGGCGCACCTCCAAAGCGCTGACGCGCGACCTATTCGGTGATGCAAAGCTGCGAAAAAAAAGAAATTATTTTAATTCAGTGACATTGGGGCGTTGCCCCTCTCTGTTGCAATATAAGCCCTTCGGGGCACTCGAGTTTGACAATTTTTTGCAACAGCACCAAAATCGAAGCCGACTTCATCTTGCTCATCCTGTAAAAAACACTAAATAGAATGACATTTAGTATTCACGTTTATTCATGATAAACTAGGATAAAAATGGCTCGATTTATAGAGTGTGAAAAATTTGTGATTTGACTGATTTGTGTCACCCCATGCCTGGCCTGCCCGATATTTATGAATTAGCTTGATGTATATGAAAATTTTCTGTCTCCCTATTTAATCAAATAAACATTACACAATTGATTCTCTTTGTTTTAAGTAGGTCCTTTACGAGAATTCACTCAACGACTATTTTAGGTATTGAAAAGGATCGATAAATGATCATGACAGCAAATAAACATAACAACCACTTTGAAACCCTTTCCTACCTTTCACCTGACGGAACGCTATCCCCACACTTTCCGATAGAAATTCCCGATGACATCCTTATAAAGGGTTACAAAACAATGATCATCACCCGTCATATCGACGAGCGAATGATCACTCTCCAGCGCCAAGGGACGATTTCCTTTGCGATGAGTTCTTTAGGTGAAGAGGCGTGCTCCGTAGCAAGCGCTGCTGCTCTAGACCCAGCAGACTGGATGTACCCGCAATACCGCGAATGTGGCATCATGTTCTGGCGAGGCTTCCCCATCCAGGATTATATCCATCACATGTTCTGTAACGAAAAAGACCTCATCAAAGGGCGGCAGATGCCCAATCATTTTGGTTCTAGAGAACTCAATGTCGTACAGGTTTCATCGCCGATCGGCACAAAAATCCCTCATGCTGCAGGTTGTGCTTATGCCATGAAAATACAAGGTGAACCTACCGTCGCTATCTGTTACTTCGGTGAAGGTGCCACTTCGGAAGGCGATTTCCATGCAGGCTTAAATTTCGCGGCCGTCAGAAAAGCACCTGCAATTTTTTTCTGCAGGAATAACGGTTTCGCCATTTCAACCCCGGCGAAAGAACAGTTTTCTTCCGATGGGATTGCTCCTAAAGGCGAAGGCTACGGTATCCAAGCTTACCGTTTTGACGGCAATGATTTTTTCGCTACCTATGAAATCGTCCAACGCGCCCGTCGCGAATGTTTAGAAGGGAAAGGACCAGTCCTCCTCGAAGCTATGACCTATCGCATGAGTGGACACTCCACTTCAGACGACCCCTCCTCCTATCGTAGTGATGAAGAAGTCGAAAAGCATAAAGAGCAGTGCCCCATCCTACGGCTACGTCGCTACCTCGAGAAACACGACTTGTGGGATGAGGAAAGGGAGCAAGAGTGGCTAAAACAGGTCGCCGAAGAAACAACGCAAGCGATCAATACCGCCAAACAAACAGCGCCTCCTTCACTCAAATCGCTATTCGAAGATGTCTACTTCGATATCCCCCCTCCCCTACAGCAGCAATATGAAGAGCTCCAACGCTTTTTTCCTGAGGACGAACCATCATGACACAAATGAACATCATCCAAGCCCTCAACCAGACGCTACACCAGGAGTTTGCGCGCGACAACAAACTTCTCACGTTCGGTGAAGATGCAGGCTATTTTGGAGGAGTATTCAGGGTAACCTCCGGACTACAAGAGCGTTTTGGGGAAGAACGCTGCTTCAACACCCCGCTATGTGAGCAAGGAATCATCGGCTTCGGCATCGGCGTCGCGCAAAAAGGCCTCAAACCAATTTGTGAAATCCAGTTCGCCGACTATATATTCCCCGCATACGATCAAATCGTCAATGAGCTAGCCAAAATGCGGTACCGCACAGGCAACCAGTATTCCGCTCCTATGGTCATTCGTACACCTTGTGGTGGAGGGATTCATGGTGGACACTACCACTCGCAATCCCCGGAAGCACAGTTTCTCCATACTCCAGGACTTAATGTCGTCTGCGTATCATCACCCTACGATGCCAAAGGTTTGCTCGCTTCGGCAATACGCTCTAATGATCCAGTCCTGTTCCTTGAACCGAAACGCATCTACCGTGCGATAAAAGAAGAGGTACCGGAAGAAGAGTATACCATCCCCCTCGGTCAGGCACATGTCGCCCGTTCAGGAAAAGACATCACCCTCATTGGCTGGGGCGCACAACACCATCAGAATATGGCTGCTGCTGAAGAATTGTTAAATGAACATGGTATTGATGTCGAAGTCATCAACCTCCGCACATTGAATCCATTGGACACCCATACCATCACCGTCTCTGTACAGAAAACTGGCCGCTGCGTCATCAGCCATGAAGCACCCAAGACCCAAGGGTTCGGAGCAGAGCTATCGGCACTCATCATGGAACATTGCTTTTTATCTCTCGAAGCACCAGTCAACAGATGCTGCGGTGTCGATACCCCTTTCCCACACACGTTAGAACACGAGTACCTACCAGACAGCTACCGCGTGAAACAAGCACTACTTGACACGCTATCATACTAAGAGGAGTCCACATGACAGACAACATCCACACAGTGACCCTACCGGACATCGGCGAAGGAGTCGTCGAAGGAGAGGTGATCGAATGGTTGAAGGATGTTGGCGACGAGTTACAGCAAGATGAAGCTGTCGTTGTCGTCATGACGGACAAAGCTACTGTAGAGCTACCGGCACCCTATCCGGGAACACTGACTAAGCAATATTTCTCCGCCGGCGAAATAGCCATCAAAGACAAACCGCTCTACGATATCACTCTCATCGAAGCTGCCATTGTAAAAAGAACGAAACCAAAAACGTCTTCTATATGTCCGGAGCGGTCTCTGCCTCCACCGAAGAAAGACATTCCAAAACATTCCTCACTTTCCCCTCGAACCTCATCATCATCAAAAGCTCTTGCCACTCCACCAATACGTAAACTAGCAAGAGATCTCAGTATCGACATCAACGACATCAAGGGGTCGGGTCCGGAAGGTCGGGTGACTAAAGAAGACATAAGTAGCTACTGCCCACCAAAAAAACAAGAAGCGCCTGTTGAATTTCCACGGTTCTCCGACGATGTCATCGAGCCAATCGTTGGCATCCCACGTCTCATGGCTGAGAAAATGGCACAGTCCGAGCAGAATGCTGTCCATTTTTCCTATTTCGAACAGATCGACGCCACACGCCTCGTACAGCTGCGTCAAAACGTCAAAAAAGAGGCAGCACTAGAGAAGATACGCCTCACCTACATGCCCTTTTTCATCAGAGCTCTGTCTCTTAGCTGCAAGCAATACCCAAAGATTAATAGCTGTATCGACATGGATAACCATGAACTGATTATCCACAAACAGCAAAATGTCGGGATCGCCATCAACACCGGACACGGCCTCATCGTTCCCGTCATGCGCGGTGTTCAGGATATGTCACTGGAAGAGATTATCAAAGAATTCGACAAACTAAAAACTGCAGCCCTTGGCCACAAACTAAGCTCGCAAGACATGAAGGGATCAACGGTATCGATCAGTAATTTCGGTGTTCTTGGTGGTGGTGGAATGTGGGCGACTCCTGTGATTAACTACCCCGAAGTCGCTATTTTGGCAGTGGCACGCATCCAAAAGCGCCCTATCGTAAAAAATGATGAACTCATGGTGCGTGACACACTGAATCTATCGTGGAGTTTCGACCATCGTATCGTTGATGGGGATATGGCAGCAAGCTTCTCACACTACTATGGTAGCATCCTGCAAAACCCCGCAGCACTCGTTTAGCCAACTCCTTAGATTCTTATGAGGTCCTTAGCAAGATCGTTCACTTTATTGTATGTTTGCTCAGGTGCGGATTCATTACTCGGTACAAATAAATTGTGTGCTTTGTACTGGATCATTGATCGAGCGATGGCCTTTCCAATCAGCATGAAAGCAGGAACAATCAGTGTAGCGTAAGAAATCACCTTCAAAGCAATCATGTACCATGGCTCTTTAGTTTTGATGAAAAAACCGGTACCTTCTTTTTTAGATACAGCTTTATTGATAATAGCTACCTTGCCACCAAGAGAAAAATAGCTATCGAAAAACTCGACGTCTCTACCCTTCAAACCATGAGCTTTTACAGCCTCTCCATCTTTACCATATTTTACCGGTGTGAAAAATCCTACTTTGTTCATGGTCATGTCATGAAAGTTACAGAGTTGTAGTTTTAAATCGGGTGTTTCCAACGGTTTAACAAATTTACTAAAATCGATTACCGGTAGACCGCCTGCTCCGCTGTCGATACCAAACTCCAAATTAAAGTATTTATTTGACAACAAAGCGGTAATGGTTTTACTTGGTCCCTTACTAAAAGCGTTAGGCATCGGAAAGTATTGATTCAATCCGAACGGACTATTTTCAATAGTTGCATCTTGTAAATTAATTATCATAACAAACCTCTTTTTCTTTTAATCAGCCACTCACCTTACTAAGAATAAACATCATACACCCTTATAAATAACAAATCAACACCAATTAATTAGAGGTTTTAATCGGGCTCAGGGTTATAATAATTATTTCACGGAAATTACTGGATCCATATTTACAATGAAAAAATACATTATTTTTAAAGGCCGAAGGCCGTGCCTGTGGTGACACAAACTTAAAAAAAGTGACCTTTTTTGTGTCCGAATTGAAATGTTATATACTGCTCATCCTGCAAAAAACTCTAAATAGAATGGCATTTAGTAATCAGTAATTCCCGCTAAAACTTTAAATAGTTGATGCTAAAAAATTTACTATTCCCATAGAATTTTCTTTTCGTAAACTCTTTAGATAAGTAGCGCCAAGAAAAATATAACCACAGGTAATTTCATATGACAGGATTCAACGCAGGGGCGCAGAGACGCAGT
>JAJFMC010000059.1 GCA_021772365.1 Chlamydiota bacterium | reverse complement strand
TATCGATCTTATTCTGATAATGTATTTTCTTAGAAACTTTTTTGGAATTATTTTTTGATCTCTTGATAGATCGATTACGAGCTTTTTTCAATGACTCTAAAGCTTGGTCTAATAAAGGGCTATCTTTAGTGATAAACTGATAGAGGTCTGCCTCCCGATCTAAGAAATCAGCTATACGCTTATGGTGTCTTGATATGATTGTGTTACATAAACGAACGGATGAAATCTTATGGACTTTCCTAAAAATAAAAGTCTCGAAAAGCTCTTTACCCCCCCCCTTTTTTTTCTAGTAAAAAAAGTTTAGCCAAATCCATGCCTGCTGGATAGGTTAAATCAGCGATTGACCCCTTTTCACGTGCATAGGAGAGCAGTAACTCCTGCAGATCTGATTCTTCATTTTCAATTAAAGAATAAACATAGTGTTTACTCACCATACCCCAATCTAGCGAGGTTGGAGCTTAATCGACAAGTTTGGGGTAGCAATCAGGGTCAAAGCACTTCGCGCGACCTATTCGGTAATGCAGAGTTCTACTAAGCTGGCCGTGCTTTATTTTTTCTTGCGGCGGGAGTAGTAATCATTTTTGACTTTACGGAGTTGTGCATCGAGAGCTTTACGCTCTTTACCTCGTATTCTATCGACGAACAACACTCCGTTTATATGGTCATTTTCATGAAGAACACAGTGTGCTTCTAACCCTGTAAACTCTTCAACAAATTCATTCCCTTCTAGATTTAACGCTTGTACTTTTACACGGAAAGGTCGGACCACTTCCCCATGAACTGTAGGGATCGATAGACACCCCTCATTCATCTCCGTTTGTTCTTCGCTAAACTCGATGATTTCGGGGTTGATGAAGACTCTGAGCTGGCCTGTTCCATACTCCCCTTCTTCATCCTGAAGAGGTACATAGGTGATAAAAATTCTGTGCTCTAGACCTACTTGTGGAGCTGCTAAACCAATGCCATTATTAGCTTCCATGGTGTCGACCATGTCCTCAACTAATTTTTTGATTTCATCAGTAATCTCATCAACGGGTTGGCACTTTTTTCGTAAAACGGGGTCTCCATAGTAACTCAGTGGTAATTCCATTGCTTTGTCTCTATAGTTTTTTTTTCATATAATATAGAATCATTATACCATGCCACACATTTATTGTTAAAACATTGTTGGGGGATTTAGGGGAGAAAAAGATGACAACAGAAACAAAAAATTTTGAAGAGTGTACACTCTGTGGGCTTTCTACCGGTGGTAATAAAATATCTGATGAATCGAACACGTTTTGCTGCCATGGCTGCCGTGCTGTATATGGGATTTTGTTAGCCAAGGGGGCTTTAGAAAATTACCAAGAATCTTCGGTTTTTCAGCAAGCAGTTAAATCGGGGCTGATTTCTAATCCGTCGCTTCTCGAAGAAATTAAAAAATCTCAATCTATCGACAACCCTGAAGAACTTAATAAATTTTATTTTGAAGTTGCAGACATGTGGTGCCCTTCATGTGCCGAGGTGATACGGCTCATCTTACTCCAGGAAAAAGGAGTTATCAACTGTGTCGTCGACTATTGTACAGATTTAGCATGTGTTGAATACTCCCCTCGCCACCTTTCCAAAGAAGATATCAATCAGTTGATCAAAAGCCTCGGCTATGGAACACAACCTTTACAAGGAGAGGGCAGCCGCCCCATCAGTTTTTCTCTTCTCCTTAGGTTTATTCTCGCTGCTTTCTGCTCACTAAATATTATGATGTTTTCTTACCCTCTATACGCCAACTATTTTTCATCGGATACAACCGGTTACTCACATTTATTAGCTCGCTTATCATTTTTTGCTTCGCTTCCCGTTGTAACCGTTTGCTTATGGCCCGTGATCAGGCGATTTATGAATAGTTTGTTCGTAGGAATGATAGGAATGGAAGCTTTGGTCCTTACCGGTGTCTTTTCAGCATTTGGACTTTCTGTTTACGAGCTCCTGCAAGGAGGGACGCATGTCTACTTCGACTCGATGTCCGTGATCGTCACACTCGTTCTTCTAGGAAAAATCATCGAAAGCAAAGCTAAATTCTCTTCAAAAGACACCCTGCTTCGGCTCGTTCGTTCTACCCCTAAACGTGCACGGAAATGCTTCGAGAACGGTGAGGAGCGGTTTGTGTCGATGAAAGAGATCGAACCTGGCGATACCATCAAGGTGGTTACTGGCGAGAAGGTGGTACTCGATGGAGAGGTCATCGGGGGAGAGGGGGCCTGTGACGAGTCACTCATGACAGGAGAATCACTCCCACGAAAGAAAAAAGCCGGTGACCATGTCCTTGGAGGGACCCTGCTACAGCGCGGCAACCTGTCATATAAGGTTTCAGCCAGCATCGAGGAAACGGCTTTGCAAAAGATTCTCGACTCCGTGAATCTCGACATAGGTCATAAATCGGTATATATCCGTGCTGCTGACACTGTTGTCAAATACATTGCTCCTACAGTTATATTGGTGGCGCTGTTGACAGGTGTACTCACCTACCTATTTTCCGGTTCCGGACATGAAGCGATGATACGTATGGCTTCTGTCCTTCTCATTTCCTGTCCCTGTGCTATAGGAATAGCGGCGCCACTGGCGGAGTCGGCGATGATGCATACTTTAGCGAACCAAGGGGCGCTTGTGCGTAATCGTGCCTGCTTGACCCTTTTGGGAAATGAATCGTGTTTTGTCTGTGACAAGACGGGAACGATTACGCGAGGTTGTTTCTTCGTGAAGTCAGGTTTGAAATTATTATCCGACAAAGAACTTTTCATTTTGAAGTCGTTGACCTCGCAGTCTACGCATCCCGTAGCTGTGTCGACCTATCATGCCATCGTAGGTGCTTCCTGCTTACCTAATTTAGATACCGAGGAAGTTGCCGGCATGGGAATGATTGGTAAGATTGAAGGTGCGACCTACCTTTTTGGATCCTCTAAGCTATTGCAAAGTAAAGGACTCACCATCCCTATAAACACCTATGGAAGTGAAGGCGATACAGTATCTTATTTTTATCATGATGGTGGACCTGTGGTTCCCATTGTTTTGGGCGACGAGCTACGCGATGATGCTATCGAAACGATTTCTTCTTTTGATCCTACACCCACATACCTGCTTTCCGGAGACTCCGAGCCCGTTGTGAAGAAAGTTGCTGAAGTATGCAACTTTACCAGCTACAGAAGTGAGTACCATCCGTTAGAAAAAAGAGAATTTATTACCGACCTTCAGAAGGAAGAGAAGACCGTTTGTATGCTTGGAGATGGCATCAATGATGCCCCTGCACTGACAGCAGCATCGATTGGGATGTCTGTTGTCAATGCGACAGATGTGTCGATTCACGTCTCTGATATCATACTGACAACGGAGAAATTATCGGTGATTCCAAAAATTCGGGCCATTGGCAGGAAAGGACAACGGATCGTGAAGCAAAACCTCTTTTGGGCATTTTTTTACAATTTCATTGGAATCGCACTTGCATCTCTTGGGTTTCTCACACCTATTTACGCTGCATTCGCGATGGTAACGAGCAGCTTATTCGTCATTTTCAATGCCAAACGAATTGGTAGGTGACAAATAAACAGCTAGTCTAAAGACAGGATAACTTTACCGGAATTTCCTGAAAGCATTGCATCAAACCCCACTTGATATTCCTCAAAAGGTAATCTGTGCGTAATAATAGGTTTGAGGTCAAGTCCCGCCTCAATGAGATGCGTCATCTGATACCACGTAGAAAAGACTTCCCTACCATAGATTCCTCGAATATTTAACATTTTGAAAATCACTAAATCCCAGTCGATGGAACAGTCGTAGGGAAAAATTCCCAGTAACGCGATCTGCCCTCCATTACGCATGGTGCCTAACATATCGGAAAAGGCATGCGGATTCCCCGACATTTCAAGAGCGACAGTAAATCCGTCATGAATGCCATTTTTATCCATCGCATCTCGAAGAGATTCCTTTGATACGTTAACAACACAGGTTGCTCCCATCTTTTTGGCTAGCCCAAGGCGCGTATCATTGACATCTGTCACAACGATACTACGTGCCCCAGCCTGTTTTGCAATAGCAGCAGCCATCATTCCTATAGGACCAGCACCTGTGATTAACACGTCTTCCGCTGTCAACGGATATGTAAGAGCTGTGTGCACTGCGTTGCCAAACGGGTCAAAGATAGAGGCGATTTCATCATCGACAAAATCGGGAAGTTTGAAAATATTTTCTGCCGGTAATGCAGCATATTCTGCGAATACGCCCGGTTCATGATAACCAATACCACGTGTATTCATACATAAGTGCTTTTTTCCGACCCGGCAGTTCGTGCATGTATTGCATGTAAGATGTCCTTCTGCACTGACGCGTTCCCCGATTTTCAAATGCTCTACATGACAGCCAACTTCAACGATCGTTCCCATGAACTCATGGCCGATGACAAGAGGAACAGGAACATTTTTTCTCGCCCAGTCATCCCATTTGTAAATATGAATATCTGTACCACAGATGGCTGCTTTATGAATTTTTATTAGTACGTCGTTTGTCGTAATCGTTGGAATAGGCACATCTTCGAGCCAAACTCCTTCTTTCGCTTCTTTTTTCACTAGTGCTTTCATAGATTAACCCTTTACTAAGATTATTAAACTTCACATATATACCAAATACTGGGATCCAGTGTACTACTTCCGATAGTTTAAGTATATATCTCTTAAAACTCTAGAACATGTAAACACTAGTATATTGAACGCGAAATTAAAATTTTTGCTGTTCATAACTAACAGTATTCTTAGCATCACCTTCGAGTAAATAATCATAACTGATACTTGCACGAGCCTTTCTCATAATCTCTTCCCATACGTCTTTCGCATGTTCATCAGTTTCTTCGAATTTTGAGGAATATTTCATCCCACTAGCCAATTTGGAGTCGAGTACTGTCATCTTATAATACGACCATTGCGGATCGCCAACATCATCAATTTTCCACTCAAAAATAATGTGATCCATGCCGGATTGAAGAACTTTTGTTTCAACATTTTTTCCGGTTTGATCTTCTAAATCCTGAATCATTTTATAATAAAATGCGAAAGGCGATTCACCTCTCAAAGGAAACACATCTATAGAAAATTTTTCTGTCCACTGATCCAAATTCTGACCCTTCAATAAAAATTCTTGATTGGTACTCGATGATTCAGCTAAGTCCCAGTCCCTGCCATCTAGAGAAAAATCCACATCTACATTCACTTTTTTGGGGACGACAGAAAAATCATGATCTCTCAATATGTTGGCCCAGATTTCTTTAGTTGCATCCATCTCTTCGACATTTTTCGTGGTATATCGGAAAAACTGTAAACCAAGAGGTGTTTTAGAAACTTTTATCAATCCGTGCTGAGCTCCTTTCTCTATTGGGTCTATCCACCATTCAAAGATAAGGTAGTCATCTTGCTGATCGACAATTTTGGATTGAAAAATATTGCCGGATTTTTCATTTAGGATACCCATAAAACTTTCGTAATACACTTCTAACGGTATATTACCCGCATTGATATGGTGTAAGATGATCGCTTCGCCCCAATTTTCCGGATCCTGATTTTCAGGGACATACGTCTTCTCACCTATTTTTGTCACTCCAGCATATAGCCAAATCCTCCCGTCCTCTTCAAAATATAGGGTATCGTTATTTGCAAATGAATAATAAGGAGTTATTAACAACATAATAACTAGTACTATATATCTATACATAAAAACACCTAAAAATAAATCTAGAGACGAGAAAATTAACGCAAGAATCATGCCAGAAAGAACTTTATGACATATAATACGTTTCGAGTTAAATATTTATTATGCATTATGTAAAACGAGGACTTCACTGGGAGATATTATGCACAAACCACTGAAAACTAAATTATTAAAGCGCTTTCTCATGTTAATTGCACTAGTAATAAGTTGTTCTGTCTCTGCCGAGACTTCAGGTATTGATTATTTTGTAGCTACAGATGGCAATGATACAAACCCTGGTACAGAAGTACAGCCCTGGCAAACGATTCAAAAGGCTGCAGATGAGGCAGCGGCAGGTTCTACCGTCTTTGTACGTGGTGGCGTCTACCATGAAAAGATCGCGATCAACGTAGAGGGAAATGCTACCGAAGGGCATATTACCTTCACGAATTTTGACGAGGAGCATGTGACTATAAGTGGTGAAGGGGTTCCTACCAACTCAGCTTCCTACACGGACGATATCATTTATATCGAAAATAAGAGCTACCTGAGAATCGTAGGATTTGAAATTCGCGATCTACAAACGGTCGAGGGGTCGGGAATTCGTTATTGGGGTGCTGGCAGTCATATTGAGCTGACCAACAATACGATCCATAATATCCGTGGTGGAGGAGAGAACGGTGGTGCTATGGGCATTACTATCTATGGTTCTAATAACAACACCCCTATCTCACATGTGTTAATTGAAAGAAACGAAATCTATGAATGTGACCCTGCACATAGTGAAGCACTGACCCTAAATGGGAATGTTAAATTTTTCAAAGTCATCAACAATATCGTTCATGATGTGAACAACATAGGTATAGACTTTATCGGTGGTGAATCATGGATCAGCAGTAAGTATGCAAGGAATGGGGTCTGCAGAGGTAATACCGTGTATAGAGCCCGCTCTACTGCGGAAGATGGATTTGCCGCTGGTATCTATGTCGATGGAGGCAGAAATATCATCATTGAAAGGAATGAAGTCTATACCTGTGATTTAGGGATAGAAGTCGGTGCTGAGAATGAAGGGACGGAAACTAAAAATATCAAGGTGAGAAAAAACTTCATTCACGATAACGATAAAGCAGGGTTAGTCTTCGGAGGGTACGATGCAGCTAGAGGTATCGTCAAAAAATGTCGATTTACCCAAAATATTCTCGTGCATAATGACACACTTTCACAAGGTTTCGGCGAGATATGGGTGCAGCATGCTAGAGAAAATAAGGTGTTTCGCAATTACATCGATCCGACAGAACAAAATCTAATTATTGCATCTTATGAAGGGAATGCAAATAACCAGTTTGACTATGACAACATCTGCACTGACTATGGGATAGAGAACACCCTGTTCATCTGGAACGGTGCTGAACACGTAGGACTAACCAATTTCCAAAATGAGACAGGTCAGGAGGCAAATGCACGCATCTGCCGCCCTGAAATGATATCGCATGAAAATTAGATCATTTTGTTTTTATTGAATGTGTTTTCGATTTTACCAATCACTTCACTTTTAGACAGGACTTGCTTGAATTGGTGTAGCGCTTTTAAGCACTCATCTGTACTGCATTGTGTGGTCAAAGTGATGTGACTAAGAAGTAGGTCGATGATATCACTGTTGGTAGATGACTCTTTTGTAGGCTTCTGGTTTGGCGTCTGATCGAGAAGGTATTCACAAAGCCCCTTGAATTCGCTACAATCTCTATCAATCTGATGAGTGAAATCGGTACAGTTTGTTTGTGTGTCACAGACATCTTTAATGGAATTAAAAATTTTAATTACAGAAGCTGCAGCTGCAGTCTTTTCTGGATTAAAGTCATAACTAGGTGTCGCTAAAGCGGAAACATTTGCTTCGTTTCCTTCAATTTTGCTCATAAACAGCTCCAAAATTGGATATTTTTCATATTTTAGTAGCACTATTTTAACTGTTTAGGGATTTAATTGCAAATTATTCAAGAAAACCCCCAGGGTACCAAATATTAAAAGATATTCTTTACGCTATCTAGAGGGAATTGCATAAATAGAAGATTAAACAGGCTGTACTATGAAGTTTAAAAATTATTTATCATGATAAGCAGGATCGCCTACGGCGGTAAGATAATAATCTGGGTGATAAAGACGTTTCAGGAAAAATTCAAAAATCACTAAAATCTAAAATTGTTTTTTTATTTTTTCAAATTGATTGCGGAGTATAATACCCTACAAACTCTCCAGTCCCTGGTGTAGGAGTGCTTCTAAAATCAACGATAGCGGCACCACTTTTTGATAATCCGGTGGGAATGACGATTTCTCCAACGAGCCGGTTGACGAACTCCCCAAGTGTTGGGGTGTGCCCTACCAAAAAGACCGTTTTATTTTCGACAGGTTCGGGCATTTTAGAGAGGATCTGTTCTGAATCGAAGTCATAGCCTAGAGCGTCGATAGAGATAACAGGTAAATCATCGAAATGACTGCTGATAATTTGAGCAGTCTCTCTAGCACGAATTAAGGGAGAACTGTAAATAATATGGGGTGCGATAGCTAGCCCCTTGAGGTGCTGCGTCATTTTATTCTGGATCGAAATCCCTTCTTCGGAAAGAGGGCGCAGTGTTTCATCGGCATACCCCTCACTTTTGGGTTTTGCGTGTCTGATAGCGACGATTCGTAGCAGCATAGTTGACTCCATATAAAACAGTCATTTAACTTTAACAGACAAATACTTTCAACGAATTATATAGCAGCTGCGGGGATGATCCCCATTTCTTTACCGACGGCAGTGAATGCTTCGATGGCTTTATCGAGATCTTCACGGCTGTGTGCTGCGGACATTTGTGTACGAATACGTGCTTTTCCTCTTGGCACCACAGGGAAGCTGAAGCCGATGACGTAAATACCGTGATCCAACATTTTCTTTGCAAATTTCTGTGCGACTTTTGCGTCACCGAGCATGACCGGAACGATAGGATGTTCCCCTTCGACGATGTCGAAACCACGTTCTGTTATTTTTTTTCTGAAGTAACGGGTGTTATTCCACAGTTTTTCCCTACGGTCACCACTCCTCTCAAGCATATCGAGAACAGCGATAGAGGCGGAAGCAATGCTAGGAGCGAGGGTATTCGAAAAGAGGTATGGACGGGAACGTTGTCTTAGCCAAGCGACAATTTCTTTTCTTCCCGTAGTGTATCCTCCGGAAGCACCACCCAAAGCTTTTCCTAGTGTTCCAGTGATGATATCGACACGACCTTCCACTCCACAGTATTCGGGCGTACCACGTCCGTGTTCACCGAGAAATCCTGTTGAGTGGCAATCATCGACCATCACGAGAGCATTATACTCATCAGCGAGATCGCAAACACCTTTTAGGTTAGCAATGATGCCATCCATAGAGAAAACACCGTCGGTAGCGATGATGCGGAAACGCGCGTCTTTGGCCTCTTCGAGTTTAGCCCGTAAGTCATCCATATCATTATTTTTGTAGCGGAAGCGTTTGGCTTTGCAGAGGCGTATTCCGTCGATAATACTCGCGTGATTGAGCTCGTCACTAATCACAGCATCTTCAGGACCTAGTAGAGTTTCGAATAGTCCGCCGTTAGCATCGAAGCATGCAGCATATAAGATTGTCGCTTCTGTACCCAAGAAGTGACTAATCTTTTTTTCCAACTGGTGGTGTACGGTCTGAGTTCCACAGATAAACCGTACTGATGAGAGGCCAAATCCATACTCTTCATAGCTAGCTTTTGCAGCTTCGATGATTTGTTTGTTGTCAGCGAGACCTAGGTAGTTATTGGAGCAAAAATTCAAAACTTCCTTGTCACCGGTGATGGTAATGTGGCTATTTTGTGGTGAAGTGATCTCGCGTTCTTCTTTGTAGAGGCCTTGGGATTTCAGTTCTTCAAGTTCTTCGGATAGGTAATCTAAAAATTGTTGGTGCATCCTAAAGTTCCTCTGGATAAGAATTTAAACAAACAATAATTTTAGATTGATAACCTCTTTGATTTCAAGGTGATTTTTAAATGAGCCTTTAACGATGTCTCTATTTTCCTACGGAAAATAGAGACATCGTCTTAAGTAATTTTTCATCTTTAATTTTAAAAATAAAATTCCCTTACATATTCGACTGTTTTTCAGGAAAATCTATAATTTTTAGAATTTTTT
>JAJFMC010000058.1 GCA_021772365.1 Chlamydiota bacterium | reverse complement strand
TTCCTTCTTTGCTTGGCTGAAGCCCGCACCTCACATTTCGGAAATTGAAGATAAGGGTGCTGTCGACAAACTCTACAAACACTGGCGAATACGTACTTTGTATTCACTGATGGTCGGCTATGCGCTCTTTTATTTTACAAGAAAAAGCTTTACCTTCGCTGCGCCCGGTCTCATCGCCGACCTAGGATTTACCAAGGGACAGTTAGGGTTCCTTGGCAGCGTACTTTCCATTAGCTATGCTTTTAGTAAGTTTGCTAGTGGGATCATTTCCGATAAGTCGAACCCTAGATATTTTATGGCTTTCGGTCTGATGATGACAGGGGTGATTAACATCTGTTTCGGAATGTCCTCATCACTGATGATGTTTGCTGTATTTTGGGGGTTGAACGGTTGGTTTCAGGGATTCGGCTGGCCTCCATGTGCTAAATTTCTCACGCATTGGTATTCTCACTCTGAAAGGGGGTCTTGGTGGTCGACATGGAATGTCTCCCATAACGTCGGTTCGATTATGATTCCTTGGATTGTCGGATTTTGCCTCTACTACCTCGGTTGGCGTTGGGCAATGTATCTGCCTGGTATCATTTGTATTATGGGTGGCCTTTTTCTGATCAACCGCCTACGTGATACCCCTCAATCGATCGGGCTTCCACCTATTGAGAAGTACCGCGATGATTATGTTGACGGAAAACAGCGACATGAAGAGGAACAGGAACTTTCCACTAAACAGATACTATTTGATTACGTTTTAAAAAACCGCTACATCTGGTGTCTCGCCGTTGCATACTTCTTTATTTATTTTGTTCGTATCGGTATCACCGACTGGACGGCGCTATTCCTCATCGAAACCAAGCAATACAGTGCTATCGGTGCCAATGGTACCGTTTCCTTATTCGACCTAGGTGGATTTTTTGGCAGCCTCTGCGCTGGTTGGTCGTCAGATTATTTTTTTAAAGCTAAGAGAGGGCCGGTCAATGCGCTATTCGCTCTTGGCGTCGCTTTTTCAGTCTTTATTTTTTGGAATATTCCTCCAGGAAATCCTTTTCTAGATTCTTCTATGCTGTTTGTGTTAGGATTCACTATCTTTGGACCGCAAATGTTAATTGGGGTGGCTGCTGCAGAGTTGTCGCATAAGAAGGCTGCAGCGACATCTACAGGATTTGTTGGCTGGATGGCCTACATAGGAGCGGCGTGTGCCGGGTACCCGCTTGGGAAAATTGCTGAAGGTTTTGGCTGGAACGGGTATTTTTGCTTTATCGCATTCTGCAGTGTAATAGCAACGGTAATGTTGTTCCCATTGTGGAATGCTGTGAAAGCACCTCACCTTCAAAACTTTAAAGGTACTGAGTCTGATCTCGAAGTTTCTCTTGAAACGGCTTAATATTATTTACTTTGTGGTTCATAATTATTGAAAACGCATGACTTTAAACAGGATTGATGAATCATGACAGAAGCACACAGCTCTTGGGTACCGCTACGTACACATTCTCAATATTCTATTCTTGACTCTTTGGCTTCGACAAAAGCAATTGCCAAAAAAGCGGCTGAGTACCGGATGCCAGCAGTAGCCTTAACAGACCATGGCAACCTATTTGGTGCCGTTGAGTTTTACAAGGCGTGCAAAGCCGAAGGTGTCAAACCTATCATCGGCTGCGATTTGTATGTAGCTCCTCGCTCGCGTACCGAGAAAAAACGCGAGGTTAAAGGGCGGACGAGCTATAGCTTGGTGCTTCTCGCAAAAAATGATAAGGGATATCGTAATTTATGTAAGCTGTCGTCTATTGGATATATCGAAGGATTTTACTATTTTCCTCGTGTCGATAGGGAGTCTTTAGAAATATATAAGGAAGGAACTCTCTGTATCGAAGGTGGACTTGCCAGTCGGCTGGCTTATGAAATTCTTGAAGGGACCGAGGAATCCGTCAAAGAACATATTGAGTGGTATAAACACCTCTATGGTGACGATTACTATTTAGAGCTCCAATACCACCCAATGAGTGAGGAAAACCTCAACAATGACGGTATGTACCAAGAATCGTGGTTAATACAACAGTACCAGGATTGTATCGGTAAACAGGGGAAAGTGAACCAGGCCATCATTCAATTATCTAAAGAGTTCTCCGTTCCTCTCGTTGTCACTAACGACTCTCATTATATGAGCAGAAATGATTGGCAGCCGCACGAGGTCCTTCTCAATGTACAGTCGGGTGAACCTGTCGAAATCTGGGAGAAAGATTCACAGGGTAACCCAAAGTTCCGCGTGGCGAATCCAAAAAGAAAAACCTATCCTTCGCATGAGTTCTATTTCAAATCTCCACAGCAGATCGAACAGCTCTTCAGAGAAACGCCCGAAGCCCTTGCTAACTCCTTGCTCATCGCAGAAAAATGTAATGTAGAGATCGATTTCGTCAACAAACACTATCCAATTTATGAACCTCCTTCCATCCAAGGCACTTCATACACCGACGAAGAAAGAGCACAAGCTGTGGAAACATTCCTCCGACAGCTTTGTGAAGAGGGGATTCCGAACCGATATACTCCGGAACGCCTTGCTAAAGTGCAGGAACTTTATCCTGATAAAGAGCCGATGCAAGTCGTCAGAGATCGTCTCGAGTACGAAATGAGCATCATCGCACCGAAAGGGATGTGTGACTACCTGCTTATCGTGTGGGACTTCATCAATTGGGCAAAAAAACAGGGAATTCCCGTAGGGCCGGGAAGAGGATCCGGAGCGGGCTCGATCGTCCTTTACCTCATTGGGATCACCGATATCGAACCTTTACGCTTCCACCTCTTCTTCGAACGATTTATCAATCCGGAACGTCTCTCCTATCCCGATATCGACGTCGACAT
>JAJFMC010000057.1 GCA_021772365.1 Chlamydiota bacterium | reverse complement strand
TGTTAGTTAGTTCATCACTGGTGTAGACGCCGACCATAAACACCCAGGTGGGTGTATCGAAAACTTTGTTTTCTAAATACTCGTCTTTATCATCAAAAATAGGGACTCCATAAATCGGTGATTTTTTTAGGATCATACTGTTGATATGCGAGCATTTCACTAGCCCACGCCAAGCTACGGAATGTTTTGCTTGATTGTAGAGCGATGAAATCAATTGGTACATTTCTGCTTTGATCTCTACGTTGCTGCAGACGTAGTTTGCAGCTGCTTCGTTCGGAATTGCTGACATCAATGCGCTGTAATAGGTGCTATCACCCATCGTTTTCATGGAATCAGATTTTGATTGGTTAGTTACTGTAGCATAACACTGTCCATTCACAATGATCCCTTCTCCCATACTTTCAAATGACTCTGGAGATGCAGCACCAAGTCCCATTTTGTAGTGTTTCGCATCAAATGTTTCCGATTTCCAGTGTTTATCCGGTGTTCCTGATAACACCTGTTTGATACCCCCACAGATGTAAATGCTTACACCTTTGTCACTTTTCTGTTGTAACTGAATGTATGGCATCATCAATTTCCTTTGTGTGAGTGGACAGTTCTAAACAAATCTTGGTTATCGGTATAGTCGATAGCTACGTTCACCAGAACAGGAACATCTTGCTCTAGAGCCTCGCAATAGATAGATGCGAAGTCATTGGCATTTCTTAAATCGTACCCGACAGCACCAAATCCTTTGGCAAAGGAAGGAATGTCTAGCACTCCCAACTTTACTCCGGAATCGCGGTGGTATTTCATGAGTTGTTGCTCACGGACCATGTTGTAGTGAGCATCTGACCAGATGAAGTGAATGAATTTGACTTTTTCTCTAACTGCAGTTTCAAGTTCCATCGCGGAAAAAAGAAACCCTCCATCTCCTGATATGGAAATGACATTGTGATTCGGATGGCTCATCTTCGCTGCCATTGCCCATGGCAAACCTACGCCTAGTGTTTGTTGGCCATTACTGAAGAGCAGTTGATGGGGAATGTGGCTGATGAAGTATCTAGCGACCCACATATAGACCGAACCAATGTCACAGGCGATAATTGTTTTGTCGTTCGTCACTTTGGATAACTCATGGATAAATCTGAGGGGGTGAACGAGTCCATTTTTTCCTACTTTATCTTTACCCTGTTCAATAACTTGAAGGTATTCTTCACGCAAATGTGAAAATTGATTCTTATAATCGAATTTTTTATTGATGGTTTTGTCGAGAGCATAGACATTAAGCGCGATATCTCCGAGTAACTCAAATTTTGGCTGGTATCTCAGGTGGATATCACATGGATGATAGTCGATGTGGATGATTGTTTTGTTGCATTGAGCGTTCCATATTTCAGGGTCATATTCAATAGGGTTGAATCCGATGGTGATAATACAATCTGCTTCTTCGAGGATTTTGTCAGCGGGTTGATTTTTAAAAAGTCCAATACGACCATAGAATAGATGCATGAGGTTTTTTGGAACCACACCACTAGCCTGATAGGTGCTGACGACAGGGAGTTGGTGGTGTTCGAGGAAACAGCGGATAGCACAGGTGTTATTTAGTTGTGTTGCTTCTTCACCAAGGATAACGAGTGCCGTTTTGGCAGATTCAATATGCTTTGTTGCTTGTTCAATGTTATCGGTTTTTGCAGTGCCGTACTCTATCGCAACAGCTCGTGGGGGTGCTTGTAATTGAGTCGTTTCAATTCCTATATCTTGCGGTAGACTAATGAAGCAAGCGCCCCTGCGACTCTGTGTAGCAATGCGAAAGGCATTAGCGATAGCTTCCGGTATATTTTCTCCTGCGTCGACTTCTATGCTTTTTTTTGTTACCGCTTCCATTAGCTTGACGTTGTTCGTATTTTGGTGCGCTTCTTTATGTAGCATATTAAGTGGAACGTTGCCGCCAATAGCGACGATGGGATCGCCTTCTGTCGTTGCTGTCAATAGACCTGTAGCGAGGTTTGCGACTCCCGGCCCTGAGGTGACGATAACGACGCCGGGTTTAGAAGTTAGACGGCCATAGGCTGCAGCCATGAATGCAGCATTTTGTTCATGCCTACAAACGACTAAGCGTATGGATGATTCGACGAGTGCATCGAAGACGGTATCGATTTTTGCTCCGGGAATACCGAAAACTAACTCCACACCATGCTGCTCTAGGCAGCGGATGAGTAGGTCTGCAACTCTTTGATCATTAGCCATGAAAACCTCATGATTTCGATAATAGTCCTCTATTACACCATAGGCAACAGGGGTAATACTTACAAGCTCCCCAATAAAACACCAAAACTGTCACCTTACCGCTTATGCCCCTTCTGGGCACTCGAGTTTGACTCTTTAAATGGGTTGTTGATTGTAATATTGTCATAGGAATATAAGGAAAAGTAGTTGAGCAGGATCAAATCTTTTTACAGAGGCTTTGCCTATGTTCAGTCATGTACAACACTATGATTTAATCCGTTGTGGCGAATACAACATCCAACTAGATGGTAACAGTCATTTTGGGGATGGTGAATCGATTCCGATGATCGATGGTCAAGCCATTAAGTCAGCATATGTTGTAGAAATAAAGAGAGCTAAACGATCATTTCTTCAAAACGTTCAGGTAGTTAAGGAGTTTGGGAGGAAAGCCTTTGGTACTTATTCACCTGTTGGTTCTCCAGTTAAAAAAAATTGATGGTAAAGTGTTTGTGATTAACCAGAAAAATACTGAAATATGGGTAGCAAGGGCAATCATAGCAGCCTCTGTATTGTTGATTAGTTATCTAGCACTAAAACAAATAAGACTACTTTAAGGGACGTTTATGAGTGATGAACAAAAGAAAAAATATGCCATCGTTGTCGTTGGTGCCGGCGCAGGTGGGTTAGTGATCGCTATTGGCGGTGCCAAAGCAGGTAAGCGTGTGTTGCTTATCGAAAGAGGTAACTACGGTGGTGACTGTACCAATTATGGCTGTATCCCCAGTAAGTGTACTATTGCTTCTGCCCATACAGCACATAAAATTATAGAGAGCGAGGCTGTTGGTGTTACCCACTCGTGTGATCGTTTTGACGCAGTAAAAGCTCTCGAACGGACACGTTCGATTGTCTCAGAGATACGCTCTCATGAGGAGCCGGAAGCTTTACGTGAGCATGGTGTCGAGACACTGACGGGACATGCTTCATTTGTTGATGCAAATACTTTAGAGGTTAAGCTCGATGATGGAACGACAAGACGCGTAACAGGGAATAATATTATTTTGGCTACAGGTTCCCATCCAAGAGTTCCTGAGATAAAAGGTATTGAGAATGTACCTGTGATGACCAACGAAACGGTTTTCGATATGAAATCCGTTCCCAGAAGCTTGATTTTGATTGGTGGAGGACCCATAGGTTGTGAATTGGCTCAGGCATACCATCGGTTAGGCGCACAAGTGTCCATTATTCATCGCCATCGGCACATCCTTAATAAAGAGGATAAATGTGCTCAAGAAGTTATTGAAAAGATTTTTACCAAAGAGGGAGTGACTCTTTATACTGGACATCAGCCTGTTAGTGTGACTAAAAATGGAGAAATGATTCAGCTTGTCATAAGTGATAAAGAGAATGGAGAGACTAAAGTTATTGAATCAACACACCTTCTTGTTTCTTCGGGAAGGATACCTAACCTATCGTCACTAAATTTAGATGCGGCTGGTGTAAAGTTTACCGACAGAGGAATTATTGTAGATGAGTATGGTCGAACAAGTACACCACGTATTTGGGCAGTAGGTGATGTTGCCGGGCGAGCGATTTTTACACATTTAGCTGAAAATGAAGCTCGTACAGTGTTAACAAGTATTTTACTGCCTGGAATATTCAAGAAAAAACTCGATCGAAAGCAGGCATTGCCACGCGTGACATTCACAGATCCAGAAGTCGCTAGCCTTGGATTGACGGATGAAGAGGCTATAGAAAAGTATGGAGACAAAAAAATTGCTACTTACTTTCTCTCGATGGAAAATGTCGACAGAGCTATCACCACTGGACGTACAGAAGGGTTTGTGAAAATTGTTACAAAGAGGTGGAGCAGTAAGATTTTAGGGGCCGTAATTGTCGCACCGCGTGCAGGAGAAATGCTGATGGAAATCAGTGTTGCGATGTACTCAGGAATGTCTCTCAGGAAGCTTGCTTCCATTATCCATCCCTACCCGACATACAGCTTAGCGATACGCAAGGCTGCGGACATGTGGCTATCGCAGACAATCCTTCCTTTTTTAAAGTCTATGATCGGAAAATGATGACAATGCAAGGTTTCACTTCAATTTTCTTGATATAAGTACTCTTTACTTTGTGGAACGATACTATTTCTCCTGGAAATAAGGTCGCAATCGGGGTGTTTTCTCAAAACCAAATCTTCGATTTTTTTGGGCATATATAAACAAACATGCCCCTAATAGGGTACCAAGTATCAGGTAGGTCTTCGGTTCTGGAACATGTACTCCAGTAACATCAATGGTGACCATCGTACCGCTTGTCAAGGCTTGTGTTGTTCTCACGGCAAATCGTGTAGAGGTTCTCCATATATTCGGTACAGTGAGAGGTTGACCAGTCACCGAAATCGTATTGATGGTACCCATATTACCCCAATCGACACCTTCAATTAAGAATGTCATCAATGATGGGACGTTTGTATTCATGGTGATTTTGTACGTATCTTTATCAACAACAGATAATGTTGATTTAAATGATCCAAAAACGGTGTTTCCAGTGTCACTAAGCCCCCCTAGCTGGTTAGGGTCACCTGTTGTACCCGTAGGATCTCCTCCTCTAGCAGTATAATAAGTAACTGACTTGTCCTCAGTTAGTAAAGCATTGAGTGGACTTGTTCCAATAAAGATAACAATAAGAAAAACCTTCCAAAACTGTATAACCTGCATACTTACCCCTCTCTTTCTTTTACTTAAGTGCTTACTTTTATTATATTTATATTGGTTTAAATATTAAATAAAAAAGCACTACTTTTCAAGTTAGGAAAGAAGTTACTCTCCCTTATAAGTTGCTAAGGAACCGTTAAGAAATAAATTCCAGGGTGTTTTTGAATTTTTCCTCATGGAAAGGTATCTTCAGATCACCTTTGGAAAGAGGCCCTTTGGGTGAACGAAGGCTAATATACCAAGATATGATAGCGTCGTTCCTAACCCCGAGAGTTTTCTTCCTGACCAAGGGAGGTGTGGCGATACACTGTCGCAGCAGTTAATGTAGGCTGTCCCGACGTCGAGTTCTTGCAGGATGTTCTTGGCCCGGTCGTGATTGTTTGTGTAAACCGCTGCTGTCAGTCCGTACGGTGTGTCACTCATTAACCTAATGGCTTCTGTGTCATCTGATACTTTCTGGATACCGATTAGTGGACCGAATGATTCTTCTTTCATGATACTCATCGAATGATCGGTATTGATAAGGATTGTTGGAGGGAAAAATCCTTGATCAATACCTTCTGTTTCTTTTCCCAGTACTATAGTTGCTCCTTTATCAAGGGCTTCGCGGGTTTGTTCACTAAGAAAAGATACATGCTGAGGGCGCCCTAAAGGTCCGATATCGGTATGTTCATCAAAGGGATCACCGACTTTTAGTTGCTTGGTTCCTTCCACGAAATGTTTGATAAACTGATCGTAAACGTCTGCATGAACATAGAGTCGTTCGACAGCACAACAGCTTTGTCCGGCGTTATAAAAACAGCCGTCGACGCATGCATTTGCTACTTCTTCTAAGCTGTCGACTTCGTTGGTGACATACAAGGGATCTTTACCACCAAGCTCCAATCCTACAGGAACCAATTTTTCTGCAACACGTTTTGCTATGTGTTGCCCTGTAGTGACTGATCCTGTAAAAAAATATCCATCAAGAGGTAGGTCCAGGAGTTGTTCACCGACAGAGCCATCGCCGGTACATGCGATAAATACATCTTGTGGTATTCCTGAAGCATGGAGGAGTTGTTCGATTTTTTTTCCTGTCTCTGTCGCATATTCTGAGGGTTTATAGAGTACTGCATTACCTGCAATGAGAGCGGGGACGATGACGTTGACTCCAACGAGGTAGGGGTAGTTCCATGCGGAGATGTTTGCGATGACACCCAATGGGTCGTAGGTGATTTCTTGTCCGGACCCTACATTTTTTGGTGACAACCAATGGGATGCATTCTCTATGAAAAACTGTATGCGTCCTCTCACATCTTCGATTTCTTTTCTTGACTGTTTGATGGGTTTTCCCATGTCTTCGGTGAGGATTCTTGCTAGAAAATCATTCTGTTCTGCCAAGAGTGTTGAGAAGTGGCTGATCATTTTAACTCGATCTTCGAGTTTGGTTTGGCGCCACTTTTTCTGACCTTCAGCCACCTGTTGGTAGGTGTCATTTAGCTGTTGATTTATTAAACTCACTGTTTTCTCCTTCAGATTTTCTAATACGAACGACACGTAGATAGCGAAGATTTTATTAAAATTATGGGAGTTAATGTTTTAAAATTTTATTTTCTCCGCTACCTTCGTGTATTTATTCATCTTAATTTTTTACCTCACAAAGCTTCTCGGTACATGTTTTTAAAATCTTCTTCCGTCACTGCACGAGGGTTACACTGGTGGCAGGGATCGAGTACGGCGAATTTTGCAAGTTTATCAATATCTTTTTCTTTAATACCTATGGCACTTAAATTCGAGGGTAACTCTAGTCTTGAGTTGAGCTTTTGAAGTGCCTCAATGACACCGTAATCGCCAATGGCATGCCTTAACCTTTTCATCACCTCAGGACAGTGTGGCGCATTAAAACGGACGCCATGGACAAGCATGAGAGCATTGGCAAGTCCGTGATGGATATCGAACAAGGTCGAAAGAGGATGAGCTAATGAGTGAACGACTCCCAATCCTTTTTGGAATGATACTGCTCCCATTAAGGCCGAGATCATCATTGCCGATCGCGCCTCTATCGTTGGCCGCAGTGTCGCGGTCTCAATATTTTTCCAAATGAGCCTGATACCTTCCACAGCAATTCCATCGCATAAGGGATGAAAGCCTTTTGCG
>JAJFMC010000056.1 GCA_021772365.1 Chlamydiota bacterium | reverse complement strand
TATACTTTAAAACCAGCCACCACAAAAGAATCAAGTGCATGGAAAGACTTCAAATTAACAAAATCTAAAATAAAATGGCTGATCGGTTATTTTATTTTAGATACTCGTTTAGTTGGAGGTGCTGTCGGGAAAATCATTGCTTATTCTGCCAACAAGGGAAACCCACATTACATAACTATTCCTTCGCACATTCTTGGTAAGACATTAGGGCCACTCATTTTTCCAGCTGGTTCAAAAAAACCGAAGTTAGAAAAAAAGGGAACAGTGTTAATAGATAGTATTTTACATAAACAATACAAAGCGCTAAAGAATTATGATGGAATCTATATCTCAAAAATTGATCCTAGTAAAATCATAAAATTTACCCCAAAAAAAGTACAAATGACATTAAGTGGTCGTTCAATAAATCTCGAAACGGTAATCGCCTCAAATGAATGTGTCGATACATGTGAAAGTGATCACCTCCATATCGTCTATTTTAATGGAAATAGTGGATGCTTCCAAGATGACTATGCTCTAATTGCTGAAGATCTAATTGAATTTTCCGAAAAAAATATACCGGTATCAGCAGTTCAATTTAACTATCCGGGAATATTAAATAGTGAGGGAAAGGTTGAATATTCACAGGAACTTATCGATGCAGGTATCGCTCAGATCCAAAATCTTATTGAAGAAGGAGTTTCTCCAAAAAACATCATCTTGCATGGAGTTTCACTAGGAGGGAGTATCTCTAGCCACGTTGCAGTACATTTTTACAAGAATGAAATATTGCTTGGTGGTCTTTATGTTTCACGTACATTTGCTTCTACCGCCCAGGTGGGTCGCAATTTTTTTAATAGAGCTCTAGGGGACAATATTTTTTCACGAATCATTTCTACTCTCTTTCTCCCTGTGATCAAACTAGGGACATGGGTATCTGGTTGGGACTTAGATACAGGAAGCGCTTTTTTCAGTTTTCCAAAAAACAAGAGAAATTACTCTGTCATTATTTCTCCAAAGGAAAATATAAAGGAGTACTTGAAGAAACTAAAAAGGTCTATAAGTCAAAAGTTTTTTGATTTCATGCTGAGGAGAAAAAGAGGGCCCGCAGATGACGCCATTTTGGGACGCGGATTACATGACTCATGGGAAAAGAAATGGGAGGCCTTTTTAACAAAATGTGGATGGTATGGAGCTGAAGCTAGAAAAAATTATTCTAAGGAAAATCGACATCGCAAAATGGTTGTTGTCGATTTTGAACATTATGAGCTTGCTCCCGATATCGATGGACATGCAAAAGCGGATTACTCTTACCTTTTATCAGGGCAGAATATTCTTCGGGTCAACCCTAAAAAAGAGAAAGTTATCGGGCTTGTTCACCATAGCCTGTTGACAGATAATCTCCATAAAACCGGTAATTTAAAGCATCTTTTAAAGTTAAAAAAGGAAGAGGTCATGCATCACGAGGCCGGGTCAGTTTTCCGCAATTGGGTATTAAAAGTAACGGGAAAAAGATGACTATCATGAGTCCCTAAGCAATTCATACTCTGTCTTTATTGAAAATAACATCTACTGGATTAGGCTCTCCCAGTAAAAGGCCAAAGCGACAGCTTCGTAAATTTCTAACTGCCTAAGCGTTTCTCGTATGCTTCCCAACCGGCTTGTTGGTGTTCGCGTGCCGCTGCTACGGGGTCTGCCGCGTTGATGATGCTACTACCAACGATGATAAGGTCACAGCCATCGCGACAGATCGCCTCTTCTGGGGTACGGTACTGTTGTCTGAAATCTCCGCTATTTTCGCTCAAGCTTACTCCTGGGGTCATATGAATGAAGTAAGGTTCTTCGACAATGCGGTGTTGCGAGATAAAGCCGATCACAAAATCGCTATACTGCTGCGCCATTTGTATTGTTGCTTCAGTATATTGACCCGTTGCTAGTGACCCTTGCGAGCTCATTTCTGCGAGGAGAACCATTCCTCTGCCTAGTTGTAATCCTGTCTTCCTCAAACCTTCGATAACACCAGGTCCGGGAGTGGAGTGAGCAGTGACAAGATGCGCCCAGTTGGAAATCTTATACATGCCCCCTTCATACTGGCTTTTTGATGTCTTGCCTATGTCAGCGAATTTACGGTCTTCGATCACCAAATATCGGTGCTTGTGAGAAAGATCTTGCAATTCCAAAAGCAGGTGGATATCGAAGTTTGTGATCATGTCGATGTGAGTCTTAATAGTACACACGTGCGGCGCTAGGGCTTTTGCTAGGAATAGCAACTCTTCTTTTGTCGTCACATCAATGGCGACGGAGAGGTTAGACCTCTTTTCTTCCATAATAAGGAATAGCTCTTTAGCTGAAGGGTTAGCACATCTCATTGCCCTTTGGATATAAGGGATATGTTTTGCAGTTAGTTGTGCGTTGCTCATAATCCGACCGTTACTCTTTGGTTTTGGTTAATAAATTCATTCACTTTATTGACGACATTTACGTTTATACGATCTTCCACCAGTAGGGTAGAGAGAATATTGCTAATGGTCATTACTGCATGGAGGTTGATGTTTCGCTCTTCGAGGTTTTCTTTCCCTCCCTGCTGCCTGTCAATGAGTAAAACGACGTCTTTGACAATAAGCCCTTCTTGTTTTAACGGTTCAACAGTTTCAAGGAT
>JAJFMC010000055.1 GCA_021772365.1 Chlamydiota bacterium | reverse complement strand
TGGCATAGCGGTTTGTCGATGTTCGTTTTGTCACAAACATTTTACATTACCTCTGGTGACAACTCTACTTTTTATTCATTTTTCCTGTTCAGCGGATGTCTGAAGTCCAGTTAATTGCTTGAGTAGGTAATAGAATCTGCTTCCAGCATTGCTTGATTTTTGCAAGTGTTTGATCGGGCGATACACCATCCACATTTTTTAATATTGTAGTTGATGTGATAATAAATTTAGATTTGAATGTTTCAATCCAGGATTCGTTAGGGTGGTTAGAAATGAACATTTCTATTAAATTCAAAGTTTTACTTGGAGATTTACTCTGTCCAGGTTTTTGTGTTTGGAGATATAAACGCTTACTGAAGGCGAGATTGTTTTTGGAAACGTTTTGCAAAGACATAAAAAATCACTCCTTCAGTGAATATTTTAATTAACAATGTTAGTGCAATATCTCAATGTTATTTCTATATGTCAATATGTATTAAGGTTATAGTTAATGTATTTGTATGCGCTCAAGCAATGCCGTCAACTTAAGCCCGAAGCTCAACTTGTCTACCGATTTATCCCGGGTTACACCCCAATATCATTGAATTAAAATAATCACTGACCACTCAAGATCCTGCATCACCGGATAGGTCGCGCGTAGCGTCGTGGAGTAAAACGAGGTATCGTTTTTTTGCTTTGCTAAAGGTGTAAATTTGATAACCGGTCGTTTGTAAGGGAGAGACCTGTGCCCTTTATTATCTAGTATTCTAACAGTCATTATTCTATAAGCATGCTTTATCTTCACTGTCGGTTTGTTTTAGGAGTCAGCTATGAAAAATCTTAATAAAGTCGCGATTATAACCGGTGCCTCAAGAGGTATTGGAAAAGAGATTACTCTCTCGTTATCCAAAAGAGGATACACGGTTTATGCAACAATGAGAGATCCGCAACCTATGAACGGTGAAATTCTTGTAAAACAAATGGATGTTACTGATAACCACTCGATTAAGAGGTGTGTTACTGAGGTCCTTGAACAGGAGGGGCGGATCGATCTACTTGTTAATAACGCCGGGTATGGACTGTTCGGTATCGTCGAACAGGTGGATATCGAAGATGTAAAACAACAATTTGATGTGAATGTCTATGGCGTTATACGAACCATGCAAGCAGTCATTCCGGTTATGAGAAAGCAAAAAAGTGGAAGAATCATTAACATGAGTAGTATTTCCGGTATCGTAAGCAATGTATGCCTGGGGATATACAGTGGAACCAAACACGCAGTCGAGGCTATCTCAGCATCGGTGGCCGCTACAGTGTTTCCATGGAATATTAAAGTGTCTCTTATTGAGCCAGGGCCAGTTTCTACTGAGTTTGCTATGAACGTCACACATAAGGTGGAATCAGGTAATGATGATCCCTATGCAGCTTTTGTGGAGGATTATAGAAATACTTTTAACGAACGTATCGCAGAAGGACAGAATCCTGCTGATATCGCAGAGCTTGTCGTTCGTGTCGCCGAAGAGGATAATCCGCACTTTCGTTATCAAACTAGCAAGCGATTGGTTGACTTAAGCGGCAAATTTATTAATGATACAACTGGCAACTCTATGCTCAAAGACCTCGAAGCCCCACTAAGGTCTTTTCTTACCTAGAATACCTCTTGACATTCTCTGATGTACTGTCGTATTTTATGAGACTAGTCCGCATCATTCACATAAATTTTAGGTGAGGGCGGTTCTTGTTGACCACATTTTAGAAAGAGGCTTTGATATATGAAGTTTGTTATCTCTACTCAAGAGTTGAATTATTTGATCAGTAAAGTATTTAACGTTGTTTCTCCAAAAGCGACGATCCCCATCCTTTCTAATATCTTGATCGAAGCAAAAAATGGAGAGCTGATACTTACAGCTACTGATTTAACGGTAGGTATTCGTTGCTTTACTGAAGCGAAAATTTTGGAAGAAGGGGCAACGACTCTCCCAGCTAAAAAATTTGCGCAGCTGCTAAAAGAGTTGACTGCTGTTAATGTTGAAATTTCTACAAACGCGAACGAACTAACAGAAATCGTCGCAGACTCTTCGCGCTTTAAGTTGCATGGAATGAACCGTAGCGAGTTTCCATCCCTTCCCGATATGAGTGAAGCAAAACAGCTGAAGATGAAGCAAGGTCAACTAAGAGAGATGTTCAACAGAACATCGTTTGCTGTTTCCAGAGAAGATAATCGTTACGCTCTTACAGGAGTCTTTCTTAATGTCGAAGGTAATAAAGCAACATTTGTCGGTACCGACGGAAAGAGACTCGCACGCTCATATCTAGAACTGGGAGCAGATCCTTCCCTTACAGGTAGCTATATTATCCCCTTAAAAGCTGTGGACGAAATCGCAAAAAACCTCAATGACGAAGATGAGGAAATGACTCTGTTTTTAATGCCGGACAAAGTTGCTGTTCAGTCTACTGATACCGTTGTTATTTCCAAACTACTCACAGGTGACTATCCCGATGTGGACCGTGTCATCCCGGAAAAACCTGAAACTATCGTTAGTATACACCGCGATGAGCTCATTACCTTGCTGAAGCAGGTCTCTCTCTTTACAAGTGAATCATCAAACTCTGTACGTTTCACCTTTGGTGATGGTGAACTTAAGCTCTCAGCAAATACGTCGGAAGTGGGTGAAGGGCTTGTTAAAATGCCCGTCAATTATGAGGGTAGCAAACTAGAGGTTGCCTTCAATCCCACCTATTTCTTGGATATTCTTCGCCATAGCAAAGGGGAGACCATTAAGATGGGAGTTATTGACGCATTCAATCCAGGTGTCATTACCGACGAGAAAGATGAGCCAATTATGGCAACAGGGCCAACTCCTGTATATGTTCTCATGCCTATGCGTCTCGATGAAAAAAAGTAGGACTTACTATAAATTGGCTTTATGAGGCTACTTCACCTGCGTTTATTCAACTTTAGGGGGTATGAAGATATCTCTTTTGAGTTTTTCCCGGGAATCAACCATATCGTCGGCCCCAATGCTGTGGGTAAGACGTCGATCCTCGAAGCTATTCACCTGCTCATGTGTGGTCACTCATTTCGGACGGCACAAAATTCAGAACTCATTCGTTACGACACTCCTTCGTTCTATGTAGAGGGATGCTTTGAAAAACATGGTATAGAGCAAGTTGTAAAGCTTGCCTACGATGGAAGACAAAAGAAAATTGTCATCAACAGTACAAAGT
>JAJFMC010000054.1 GCA_021772365.1 Chlamydiota bacterium | reverse complement strand
TCAATCTTCAATGGGAAAACAGCTAATCAAGGAATCGGTCAAATCCCTGATCGCTGATGAAGGGATCGAAGAGATAATAGGAGGCGTTTCTGAAAACGAAAATTTTGAAAATGAAATTGATGGCGTTATCGATGAAAAACTCGATGATCTCGTCCTCGTTTTCAAACAACAAATCCCCATGGCTAGTACTTTTCTTGTGGGACCTCTCGTCGATAAATTAAAAGGAAGTGCAAAAGTTGAAATCCTTAAAATCGTTCCTGATATCAAAGAAAGACTTATTCAACGCATCAAGAGCAATCAAAATAATGACCTAGTCGTCGATAAACTTCTTGAATCGATTTCTTGGTCGTTCTGCAAACCAGTCGTTATGAAAATTGGTAGCTTCGCAGCTGGTACCGGTGCTATTCTAGGACTCATTCAGGTTGCATGGATGTACCTATTTAACTATATAGGATAACATGAGTAAAAAAGGGCATAAAACCAAAACGATCGAGGGAAATAAAAGACTGTCAAAATCAGTCTTATGGGAACTTCAGGAGAAAGCATATTCTACGCTTGGTCCGGATGCTTGGATTCAAGAAGGCGTTCCCTTCTATATTACAAGCAATCCCTCAACGATCCATCAGTACGTCTCTTTGACGCTAGGCTATATACGCGACTGTATAAGAAATAAGCTTGTAGACCCCAAACACCCATTTTATATCTTTGACCTCGGAGCCGGATCAGGCCGGTTTGGGTACCTCTATATAAAGAAGCTCTTCGATACTGTGCACGATTTATACGGGAAAAAGTTGGATATCCGCTATGTGATGACAGATATCGTCGGATCTAATATTGCCTCCTTGAAGCAGCACCCCTATTTGGTGCCAATCATGGAAAAGGGTATGATCGATTTTGCGCTCTACAAGCACGACCAGCAAGAACCTTTGAAGTTGACTCATTCCAATACAACCCTAGAAAGTTTGAAAAACCCCGCTGTTATTATTTGCAACTATTACTTCGACACTATTCCCCAAGATTTTTATCGTCTCAGAGGAGATTCCGTTGAAGAGGGGAGGATATCCCTAGAATGTGATGACACCTCTATTGGTACGAAAGATCCCAAAATTATCAAACACCTAAATAGTTCCTTCGATTACGTACCCATAAAATCTATTTCTGATAACTACCCGGACAATCCTGAGTATTCAAAGTTGATCCAATCGTATATCGATGAAGGACACGATGAGCTTCCGTTAATTTTTCCTCTCGGACCTTTGCAATCTATTGAATATTTCAAAAAACTGTCTAATAGTCACTTGCTGATGATTGCTGGAGACCAAGGGGTCACTAATATCGACCAAATGAAAGAACTCAAAGAACCGCGCCTCCATAAACACGACACCTTTTCCTTGCCTGTTTGCTACCATGCAATTTCTCGGTATTTTGTTCAGGGAGGGGGGCTTGGATTGACAACGACATTTTCCGATCCACGATTTGTCATTATGGCAGGTGTTTTGAAAGGAACGAGAGTTGAGTTTCGTGAAACTTATCATGCCTTCAATGAGAGCGTTGACGCCTTTGAACCCAAAGATTACTGGAGTATGGTCGAATATTTAGAAGAAGAACACGTTACTTACTCCCTGGATTTTCTGATTCTCCTACTCAAATTTGGCAGATGGGATCCTGTAAATTTCTATACTTTTTTCGAAGCGATACGTAGCAAGCTTTCCGAAGCTACCGATGCACAAAAACGAAGTGTCCTTAAAGCCGTAGACTTGATCGATCAGCAATTTTATCCGATTGCACCGACAGAATCAGGGGTCTTCATAAACTTAGGTGTTCTGTGTTTTGAGATCGAAGCTTATGAGCAAGCGTTAAAGTATTTCGAAAAAGCTCTCAACTATGGCGGAGAGGATGTTGTGGTACTGAAAAACCTTGTGGCTTGCAATGTTAAGCTTGGCAACACACCTAAAGCTTTTCAGTACCTTGAAAAGATTACAGAGCTCGAAGAGGGCCAATCACCCTCCGGAAAGAGTTAGCTTATTCGCTAAAACTTCTGTTTCTACCTTTTTTCTGCCTAGGGCTAAAAGAATGTGAAACCTTTATATCCACAGGCTTGTTCGCCCTTGTTTTCAACTCATTTACTGCGTCATATACATCTTGATCAACTTGCTTTAGCCCAAGGTGAACGACCTTTAGGTTGTTATAACCCGCTATCCCCAACCTCTGGATGGCATCTTTATCAGCATCGATACAGCTATGCATGTGAAGCTCTTCAAGTGTTTTTGCTGATCCTAAACTTCTAAGGAACATATTTGAAAGGTTATTAATTCTACCGATACTGATTTTTTTAAGTCCCTTGATACTGAAAACATTGGTAAAAATCAACGGGTTGATCGCTACTTTATTTCCTTTTTCGTCTGAACCCCAGTAATGTTCCATGATTCTAAAATGTATAGATTCTAGATTTTTCAGGTTCCTAAGTTGTTTGAAGCTAGCACTGGAGTTTTTACCTTGTGAAAGAAGGTCCAAGCTTAGATGTTGTAAATTGTCCATACTGGCAATTTGTTTTGCGAGATTTGGTTCCAACGATTCCATATAGATTTCTAGTGTACTGATATGAACAAGTTCACTCAATTTGACATGTTCAGGGAGAGCTAATATATTTTCTCCAAAACAAAGTTTGATAGAAATAATGTGCTTTGCTTCTTTGAGTATTTCAAAAGCTTCTTGTGTTAGGTCTGCAACTTGTATTTCTAAATGGGTATTGTTTTCCTTCTTATCCCTTATATTTTTCAAAAGTGTTTGTTGCGTGAATTTAGTGCTTTCAACTCGTACAAGTTTTCTTTTAAATGTAATATTAGGAACGACGAATGAATCGATTTTCTTCTTTGGGTCGTTTGTGGATGTCTGATTACTTGGTAGATCAGGTGTATTCTCTTTATTGCCTTGGGGTTTTGGTGTTTGAATTTTCTTTACACGGCCGCAAAGCAATAATCTTGCTGTGAACACTATCCCTTGAATTAATCCTATAGTGAAGAACCCCAAAATCACAGAAACTGCCATAGCAACTTTTCTGTCACGTGAAGATAATTTTTTATCACTCGGATTGATAATGTGGTTAGAGAAAAAATTTGAAAATGTTAATGGATGTACTTTTGATGACATGCTTTATCTCTCCTTTTAATCATTTGTTTATTAAATAATAAGGGGGATTATAAATTTTTTTTAATTAAATGTCAAATAAATTAAATGTTCAATTAGGGAGTTCTAATTCTTTGGTCTTTCTGTTTTAATAATGGTTTTTTTATAGGATGAGCAGGATGAGCAGGATATTAGAGGGAACTTCTTTTTATCCTGTTAATTCTGCTCATCCTGTAAACAAATTCAAGATGATTCTACAGTTTCAACCCTTGAATTTAAACCGGTAAATTGTGTGAATATATTCACATTAACCTGCGTTATTGGCATTAATGTATTTGATCGCGTCATCTACAGTCTTCAGCTTTTCCGCATCTTCTGTAGGGATTTCGCATCCAAATCTTTCTTCAAAAGTCATGATCAACTCTGTTAAATCCAAAGAATCTGCATTTAGATCTTCCACAAAAGACTTTTCAGGAGTCACATCATCTTTATCAACACCAAGTTGCTCGACTATAATGTCTACTACTTCTTGATCTATGGCCATATTTTTATACCTCAAGTTGAGAGTTTAAAAGCTATTCTACATTACCATACCGCCATCGACGGTGAGGACCTGACCGGTGATGTAATCGGATTCCGGACAGGATAAAAATAAAACTGCATTAGCGATATCTTCAGGAGAACCCATACGCCCCATAGGAATTTGTGTGAGGGTGGACTCCTGCTGCTGCTCATTCAACGCGTCAGTCATCTGTGTTTTGATGAATCCGGGAGCTACACAATTGACGCATATTCCTCGAGCAGCAAGCTCTTTAGCCAATGCTTTGGTAAAGCCTATAATCGCAGCTTTCGATG
>JAJFMC010000053.1 GCA_021772365.1 Chlamydiota bacterium | reverse complement strand
TATTGTTTTTTAAGCAACCTATTTTAGGCCATAGGCAAAGCCTTCCTAACGAATATTTCCGAGTTTATCCACTAGGGCAAATTGATAACTGAAACACCTAAGCCGAATATTCCAGCCAACATCATGTATTGATAAAAGGTGGCGTCATAGGTCAAAAAAAGGTGGCCCTCTGGCAAATTATGGGAGAAATAAAAGCCCACAGCTGTTACCACAATTGGGATAAGTAAATTTCTTTTTGCGGCATGAATGAGTTGAATGCAACCAGCAATGTAAGCGCTTTATAAACCCCATACTACCCAATCATTAATTTGGCATTCATACTGTCTCTGAATAAATTATTTGGAGAAAATTATGAATCAACCTGGATTTGAAAAGGCCGTTAATCAATCGACTACTGCTACTGAAGGTGAAGATTATTGGAAGCGGCAAGTTGAATGTTTTAAGAGCAGTGATTTAAGTCGTAAAGCCTTTTGCCGACACTCTGATTTAAACTATCACCGCTTTCAATATTGGTATCGTAAATTTAAACACGCTGAAAATCCCACGCCTCCCGTTGGTGTTGTTCCCATTAAACTCAAATCAAACAATAAAGTTAATCTCAGCTCGCCACTATGCAGCGTTCAGCTGTCAACCGGTACAATTCTTTATTTGCATGATATGGCTCTGGTTGAGTCTTTAATTAAAGGGGCAGTCTAATGCAGCTATCCTATAAAGCGCCGCTTTGGTTTTATCCACAGCCTGTTGATTTCCGGCGACAAATTGACGGATTGGTTTTATTGATAGCGGATGAGCTTGATAAGTCACCCACGTCTGGTGAGCTGTTCGTATTCAGGAATCGAGGCTGCAATAAGCTTAAGTTGCTGTGGTACGATGGGCAGGGTTTTTGGCTTTGTTATAAACGGCTTGAGAAAGGTAAATTTAAGCTACCTAAAGAGGCTGCTGAGGCATTAGAGTTAAGCCGTGATGAATTAAGTTGGCTGTTGTCAGGATTGGATTTTATGCAGCAAGCACCATTGCCATGTTGCACAGCAAGTAAATTCTTTTAGAGATTTATTGTATTAAACATTCATAATACACTGTTATTGTAGTATAATAGTGTTATTGAAATTGATGCAGCCAAGCCTATTTATGTCTCCTCAAGAAGCACATCTTAAACAAGAAAATGAGCAGTTAAAAGCATTTCTGTTCGCTTCACAAGAGCGGGTTAAAGAAGGCTTAGCACAAATTCAAACTTATCAAATCCAACTCAAACAATACCAAGAAGCCCATGAGCAAATGCGGCACCAGCTTAACGAGCTTATTCGGCATCGTTTTGGCTCGAAGTCAGAGCGCACTGTTGATAGCAACAATCCTCAACAAGATTTATTTTCCACTGGATTGGATACTTGGAGTTTGGACATACCAACCCCTAAGTTCGAGCTACCCAAGTAATAATTTTTAGTTTTTTTCTACGGTTTTTGAATTCAAGTGGTGTTTAACAGCTTTTCTGCAAACTCATTCATCGATAATGCGCTACTTTTTAATTTGGTTTTCACAAGTTTTATAAGGGAGGCTATTTTTTTAGACTCTGAAATTTCTGCTTCTTTTTCAGACCCCGCATTATTATCTTCTTGAGATTTTTTAGCCTTAAAAATAATAGGATTATTAGCTTTTGATGGCCGTGTTTCTCCAACCATTCTACCATGAGGCTTGCCACGTGCAACACAAGGCTTTGCAGGTGTGCCAATATGCTCAAGAACTTTTTCAAATCCACGCTGAGTTTGTGAAGGAGATGTTAGGTTTTTTCCTTCGCTGGCTTCAGTTTTATAGCTTAGTAAGTATCGCTCCCAAGGCTCAGGCAACAATGGCGCCAATTCTTTGGCTAAGTACAGCTGAATGTAAGCTAAACTACACAGCTTCCACCAGTTTTCTTCATGTTCAACTTCTGAGGTTTGAAATTTATCCATGAGTAATTTAGTTTTTCCAAATCGAAATAAATGCTCGATATCGTAACGAGAACGGTATTGGTTGTAAGTATCTTCCAAACTGATCTCATGGCGCCGCTTTCCAAAGACTGCTATCCATAAAGGACGTTTAAAGAGTTGCTCTCCTGCCTCATTAAAAACTTCAACTTGCTGAATGTTCAATGGGTGTTTGGAGGAACGGTAATTTCGTGAGCCTCGCACCAACATATCATCCCAACACTTAATAACCACTTTAAGTGGATTGCCTTTTTTACTCAATTGGTTCAGTGTGATTTCTCTGTCATGCGGCAGGTGAGTTTTGACATTACTTAAATTCATCTTGTCGCCGTATTCTTTTTTCCGGCCCTTAGCAGTAGATTTCTCAGGCGCGATACTGCGAAAGACATTTCTTGAACTGTTAAGCCGAAAGACATGAACCCAATTGTCTTTTTTACTGGCTTTTGCACGGCAAGGCTCAGTGCCGTATAAGCTGTCGCCAACGCTTATAAATAATTCATCACCAATATCTAATGTTTCAACACAGTCGCTAATTTGCTGCATACCCAGTTCATGCCCCTTTAAGTCACTCGCAACGCGCTCTGCAGAAAGCGGAAGTAACCAATGCTTTTGATTTTCCAGTATGTCATTTGGAAGCAAGCTAATCAATGAATATTGGTGCCCAACACAGATAGGCTTATTACCTGGCGCTGGGTTTGGGTGATGAGTCACCGTTCGGTCAGCGAGTTTGCGAGCAAAAGGCCTTGGGTTTGGCGTGCAGTCAACAATAAATCGATGTGGTGCTTTCGTTAAATCAGAGGCTGTAAATCTATGAACTAAGCGACAAACCTCATTCCAGCTGACCTCAGATAATCCATCTGCTACAGCATCAGTGATGCTGCTGTATTGACGTTTAAATTGTTGCGAATTAGATAATTGAACAACGCTTTTGCAGTGGTGTCCATCACTGGTCAAAGCATCCAATAAATTCATAATCGCATCTCTGCGCTTTGGAAATAATAAATAAAGCTCCTCTCGAAACTGACTCAGTTTAGTTGTGGCGTTTAATGACATAAATAACTCAAAAGTAATGGCTAGATAGGCCAGCGCCGCTGTCAGAAGAGGTCTATGTCAAGGGTTTTATTTAAAATACGCGAATTAATTTTGATGAATGTGAAAAAATGGTGAAAAGAAATTTAATAATTATGAGGCTGCTGTGATTGCGGACTTGGTAATGAGTTTATCCAAAATCCAAGGATACGACAACCATCACCTCTGCTATCGCGGAAGAAGAAGTCACGGTGCCTGAGCATAAGCGTCGTAAATCTAAGTCTAAAAATACAGATAATATTCCAAGAGACATTGTTGTTATTCCGGTGGCAGATGAAGACAGAGTATGTAACTGCGGCTGTGAAAAACAATTGGTTCGTTATGAAACCTCTGAACGTTACGATTACCAGCCTGAAATTTACAGTGTCCTAGAAGAACGTCGAGAAATCATAGCTTGCCCTAAAGGCTGCGAAGGTTCTCTTCAAACTGCGCCTTTGCCAAAACGCGTTTTACCTAAAATCAAGGCAACTGAAGCATTGCTGGCTCACATTATTGTCAGTAAGCTTCATAATCGTCAACCTTTGTATCACTTAGAAAAATACACTGAGATGGTGAACATTAGTCGTGAAACTATGGCACGATGGATGATTCAGCTGGCAGGGCCATTGCAACCCTTATTAAATTTATTTAAAGATGAGATTATTGAATACGATGTTGCCTCACTGGATGCCACAAGCTTACAAGTGCTGAAAGAGCCGGGGCGAAGCGCTGAAACAAAATCGTATATTTACTGCATACGCGGTGGGCCACCAGAACATGCAACGATTCTCTATGACTATAATTTTGAGCGTCATAAACTGTATGTAGACGAATGGTTTGAGGGCTTTCAAGGCTACATCCATATGGATGCAGATCCATTCTTCGAAGTGTTGCTCGAGGATGAACAAGTAAATGCAGTGAATTGCCACGCCCATGCTAGGCGTAAATTTGAGGCAATCACTAAGCAAGTAAAAAAACAAGGCTTAGCCCACGACGCCCTTCAATTTTATAAAAAGCTGTATAAAATTGAGCGTGAAGCTAAAAACAAAGCAATGACATCTGAGCAGCGTTATCATTACAGGCTTGAACACAGCAAACCATTACTTGATAAATTTAAGGTGTGGTTGGATGAGCATTATCCTTTAACCTTGCCAAAATCCTACTTAGGTAAAGCTATGGAATATTGCTTAAAGCGCTGGGATAATTTCTTATGCTTCCTTAAAGATGGTCGCTTAGAAATCGACAATAATTTAACAGAGCAGGAAATTAAACCTATTGTGATTGCCAGGAAAAACTTTATGTTTGCAGATTCGGTAAAAGGTGCGTATGCATTGTGCCTGCATTTTAGCTTGATCCGTACCGCCTTAGCACATAAGTTATCACCTTATAAATATTACAAAGCTATCCTGACTCGCATTCCACATTGCGAAACTGTGGAAGACTATGAAGCATTGTTACCTTGGAACATTCAACTTTGAAAATTTAGATCAAGTATGGGGTTCCTGCGGCGCTTACCCAGCAATTAAGATCCCAATATGCAGGAAGTGTACGGTATCTTGAGAGTTTTTCAAAAGCACCCCTGTATGCAGCAAGTACAGTGCAAAAATAGTAACCCCTATACCGATTAAATTATTGATAACGGCGTTGGGTGATAAAAGGCAAGCCACTTGCCGCAGGAGCTTATCAATAAAGGTATTTCTTAAAACTCCATTTTTGGAATTTTGCTTAATTTGCGGTTCATTATTTATGCGCTCTGCTGAACTTTCACTACGCACTGGTTGATGGTCTTGTGATAACTCACTTGCTGTTGTCATTGGTATCCCTCTTTGTTTCTAAGAACGCCTTTTGCCCTTTTACTTCAAACACTTTTTTCACATCAATGGTTTGCAAGAGTTGTTCTTTTGCATCAATTAGAGCACCCAAAATAACATCTTTTGAGTACTCGTCCATTTTGGCTTTTACCACTAACCCGCCAAATTCAATTTTTCTTCTCGTCTCTTTTTTTCTTTGCTTTATTGTTTCTTGAGCCAGCTTATTGCTGTACTTATTTATCGTCTGCTCAGCCTTAACTTTTTTGTCAAGCGTCGCCATTATTAAGCGCCTTAGAAAGCTTTTCAAACTCAGTTTTTAAAAACGTGTCATCTGCATGTTCGAGGCCGCACCTATAAGCAATTTCCCCAATTTCTTTTTTACGTTTATCATCGAGTTTTTTCAATTCATCTTCGGCTTTTTTCTTAGCTTCTAGTAGCAGTTGCCTTTTATCTTTATACGCTTTTGCCATCATCTACCCTCTTCAATTTAAAGTTTCCCAAAAAGTACAATCCTCAGAAATGCACATTAACTACCTCAGCTTCCCCAAGGATAATCAAAAAACAAACATTGCGAAAGCAACCCAAATAACTCCCTTGAGTTTCGCTATTCTTCCATAAATCTAAGTCTACCGTAGCTAAACGATGGAAGCAAGCAAAAAACGAACAGATTCCAAGGGCGCAATATACATTGCAAGCAATATGCTCTTCGTATAGCATAGAGTCATGGCTATAGCATTTGCAAGAATGAACATA
>JAJFMC010000052.1 GCA_021772365.1 Chlamydiota bacterium | reverse complement strand
TAGAGTGAGCGGTTTGGAGGACTTTATCTTTGAGGCCTGGTTGGCTGTTCACAGGGGCACGGGGGCAACTTTTTGACGGTGGTGAAAGGGACAGGAGTCAACTTTTTGTTCGAGAGTCATTAGGGCCTCCATAAAAACGTTAAATTAATTGTTTAAGCGTGAATATATCTTTTAAGAGGGTAACTATGCAAATAAAAAAAATAACAGACGTTTAGGAAAACACCACTGTTTTATGGTCATTCAATAAAATACGGTCTTCGATGTGCCATTTAATAGCTCGCAACAAGACCAAGCATTCTATGTCCCTACCAATAGCGACCAAATCTGATGGTTTATCACAGTGTCTGACACGCATAACTTCTTGCTCGATTATTGGCCCTTCATCCAGGTCATCTGATACATAGTGTGCGCTTGCACCGATTAACTTCACACCTCTCTTATAAGCTTGGTGGTAGGGTTTTGCACCTTTGAAGCTAGGAAGGAACGAATGGTGGATATTGATCGCTTTACCTTCAAGTGGTCTTGTTAGTATAGGAGTGAGGATTTGCATGTACCTTGCCAACACCACCAGGTCGACTTTTAGTTTTTCTATCCGGTTTAAAACCAGCTCTTCCTGCTGTTCTTTTTTATTAGCTGTGACGGGATAGTGGTAAAAAGGAATTTTATACCAACCACACATCTCTTCTTGTTCTCGATGGTTTGAGACAACTCCGACAACATCTACTGGTAAAGCACCCATGGCTGCACGATTTAATATCGCATTGAGGCAGTGCCCGGTTTTCGATACCATGATCAGAACACGCTGCTTTTGCTTTGTATGCATTAACTTCCACTTCATCGAAAATTCGTTGGCAACAATAAAAAAATTACGTTTTATCTCATCAAATCCTATTGAGTCTTCATCAGTGGTAAACTCACAGCGCATGAAAAACCTGTTTGTGTGTGGGTCGCCATATTGTGAGGATTCGATAACAATACAACCATGTTTTGCTAGGAAACTTGTCACTCTAGCGACGATACCGATACTGTCTTGGCAGGAAAATGTAAGAATGTATTTATTCATTGGTAGACACTCGCAATTGTCTTGATATTTGAAGGATAATATTACACAATTCCGTCATTATGAAAAAGCAGATCGTTGTATATTCCGATGAAGGGGTCGGCCCAGCATCCCTTAGGTATCTAGTGAACAGTTTGAAAAGAATTTCTTTTCTAAAAGAGTACCAAGTTGTTCGGTATGGGCACCGCCAATTGAGTGAGGGAAACTGGCAGGAAAAAACAGTGTTGCTGGTTTTTCCTGGTGGCAGAGATATCTACTATCATAAACATCTAGAAGGGGCTCCCAATCGGGTCATTCGTGATTACGTCGAATATGGAGGGAATTTTTTAGGGATTTGTGCAGGGGGATATTACGGATCCGGCTTGATTTCTTTCGAAGAGGGGGGAGAGCTCGAAATCATCGAAGATAGAGAACTTGGCTTTTTTCCAGGCTTAGCGCGCGGTCCTGTCTATGGCAATGGAATGTTCCGGTATGGTTCAGAGAGCGGTGCTCGTATTGCTCATTTGGAGTGGACAGAACATGGTGGTGATTTCAAAAAAAAATTCGTTTCATACTTTAACGGTGGGTGCGAATTTGTGGGAGCGGAAGATCATGAAAACGTTAAAATCTTGGCTAGGTATGAAGACGTTGACAAATCCCCAACAGCCATTGTTGAGTGTATGGTTGGTCAGGGAAAAGCCATTCTTTCCGGTGTTCATCCCGAATATGACCCCACAGATTTTCACCTGAATGATCCTTATCTCCAAGCTATTGGTAAGCGGCTGATCAAGGTCGACCACCTCAGAAAATCGCTATACGAAAAACTTCTAAGAAGATTTATAGAAATTTGAACCTAGAAAATGGTGTTTTGGAGGGACTAAGCCCCGATAGTTTGTAGCCTAGGTCGTGAGGCCCAATGTCATTGAATTAAGGAAAAGTTTTGCCACTCCAAGGTTTCACTCCATGTTATTTAATAGAAGTTCTCCTTTTACCCGTGAAACGGTGCACAATCTCCTAGTATAAAAGGTGAAACTTATCCTTAATTCAATGACATTGGGCCGTGAGGCCTAGGAAAATAAACCGGGTGATTAAGCTCCAACGGAGCGACAGATTACCCTAGTCTTGCGAACTATTTTTTCATCATAAATGGTAGAAATATTAATGCGGATGCGGCGTTTGCATTACCCCCATTACTGGAGCCCCGTCTTGTGAGCTCACTGACCCAGTCGATAATAGCTACCACTACGTCGACAATGAATGTATAAACTTTCCCTGCCCAGCTGACAAGTGTCTGGAAGGCGTCGGGAAAAAATAGGGATATCGCATAAAACAATACACCAAAAAAGATGAAGTTCAATATGAAGCGTACCATCATTACCTCTGCGATCATGGTTGATTAAACTTTATAACGTTGTATAGCCTCATTATACCATACGAAGACTTTTCAAGAATACTTTTTGGAGTATATTTGTTTGGGTATATAGGGATATTGCGGTATGTTTATGTTGTTAAGTAGCAGATAATCAGTTGGGAGAGAGTGATGATAAAAATTTTATCATGGAATGTCAATGGAATACGTGCCGTAGAAAAGAAAGGGTTTGTCGACTGGGTGTTGTCTGAAGCTCCTGATATTCTTTGCGTTCAGGAAACAAAAGCACACCCTGATCAGGTATCGCAGGAGCTAAAACATCTGGGGGAGTATGAAAGTTTTTGGGCTTCTGCGGAAAAGAGAGGATATTCTGGTGTTGTCACTTATGTAAAAGAAAAACCCTTGGAGATGAGGTTGTTAGGAGATGAACGATTTGATAGCGAGGGACGTGTAATGATTCTCGTGTTCGATCGTTTAGTCATAGTCAATGCATATTTTCCTAATAGTCAAGAGGGAGGGAAACGGCTGGGCTATAAATTGGACTTTTGTAATTCACTTTTAGAGGTTTGCGATTCATATGTGAAAAATGGAATGAATATCGTTTTGACCGGTGA
>JAJFMC010000051.1 GCA_021772365.1 Chlamydiota bacterium | reverse complement strand
TACCTGTGGTTATATTTTTCTTGGCGCTACTTATCTAAAGAGTTTACGAAAAGAAAATTCTATGGGAATAGTAAATTTTTTAGCATCAACTATTTAAAATTTTAGCGGGAATTACTGCTGCTCGCACTTGAATGTGAGAATTTTGCCAAAGTCGGCGCCCTAGATTGCTCGGCATGGAAATTGCCAATAGCCATCTATGGGTGATTTTCATGCTGAGCAAGATAGGGATGCCGGCGCAGGAAAAATTCTCAGATTGAAGTGGGAGCAGTATATACCGAAGTGAACTCAAAAGTTGGTTTTTCTTGAGAGGGAATACTGCTGCAGGGACTCCCTCAGTAAAAGCAAAAATACTTTTGCTGCTCGGGAGCATCATTTAATCCCACTCAAGCTCATTATCCTTCTAAGCGTGATGCAATATCCATTCTCTCTAAGAGTGAGGGGAGCAATCGGGGTTTAGGAGATGCTTCTGTTCCACGGGTAGGTTTTTTATTTTTTACGAACTATTTCAAGAAGCTTACCGTTGTAATTTCTTGTTATGTCTGCTAGCAATAAAATCGGACATACGACATGTTGAATACACGTTGCTGACTAGACTAAACCAACTTAATACAATTGAATTATTCTTCGCTCTCTTTTCAAGCCCGTTGATAATCATCTTTTTAAACTCAAAGGTTTTTGAAGCTACTTTTACAAGTGAATTTCCCACGCTTATAATCTGCTTAAAATCCAGCTAAGAAATTTCCATTTTAAAAAGGTCCTGAACCATTAACTCAACTTTTTTTTGGGTGTCAATGAAATCGGGTTGCCATATACCTGACCACCTCTTAAAATCGCTTTGAAGCGAATCAAAGTTTGAACTATATGTAGAGTTGTTTTGAGCATTTAAAGACTCGTAGTTATAATTTGTTTGTGAAGACATTTTTACCTCGAAAAAATATAAAATAAGATGAATATTGTATTATGAACAAATGGCTTTTACGGCCAGAGAAGAAATGGCTGTAACCATTCCCGGTAGCGGTGTTATGCATGATCCAAATGTGAGATAACCAACGTTCTTCACAATACCGGTACCCAGATTATCGGCGAAAAATCCACTGAAAAGTGCACCGTACTGTCCGATTGCTGAGGCGACGGTTGTAATGAGTAGGTCGACAGGAATTTCAGAATAGTCACCATGAGCGACTCTATAGATTGCCATGCCTGCAGTGATAACAACAGCCGATCCGGCAATGTAGCCGTTTTGCATTGTAAAAACGTCCATAGTTTAGCGCTCCTTTATTTATAGAAAAAAATAATAGATACTGAGTTTAAGGGTTTTAAGGGTTTTAATCAACAGCATTATTCTTCCACTGTTATTTCTCCTTTGATTCTTTAAACAGAACTTTTACATTAAGGTAGGAGACGTTTATCTGAAGAAAGTGTAACTCTATGACTCTAGGTACGTTAGAATTTTTACTCATCGGTGTAATCGCTATTGTGTTAGTGATGGTCATCGGCGCCATATTTTGGTATGTCTTGCAGCTGCATTTATATGTGTATGCTTGGGGATTAGGAATGCCTTCTCCTTCATATCGTATAAAGGTGGAATACAATACCCTCATACCCATGAGTGATGGAGTGAAACTCGTTGCCGATATTTATCGACCAAAAGTCGAGGGACAGTATCCCATAGTGTTGATGCGAACACCTTACGGTAAGGGGAATACGGAGCATAGTTATCCTACGATTGCGACAATTTTTTCTTGTCAGGGTTATGTCGTCATCATCCAAGACGTACGCGGTAAATATGGGTCTGAAGGAGTGTTTATTCCTTTTTTAAATGAAGAGCAAGACGGTAAGGATACTATCAGTTGGGCTGCTGAGCAAGAGTGGTCGACAGGGAAAGTTGCTTTGATGGGATTTTCGTATTTAGGTACTTGTGCCTGGTTGTCATCGTTAAACGGGCCAAAGGCGTTGAAAGCTGTTGTCCCCATGTTCTGTTGTCAAAATGCATATACCGGGTGGATCGATGGCGGGGTTCCATATCTGAAAGACATTTTAATGTGGCTGTCTCGTAATCACGGGAGAAAGGGGCGTGAAATTCCACATAGTGAAGTGGATGATATCATTCTTCAGCTGCCTGTTTTACAGTTCGATAAACGAATTAAAGATGGTATCGATACATTCAAAGCGTGGATATATCACCTTCACGAAGATGAATATTGGCAGCATTACAGTGTGAATCATCGTCGCGATGAAATGGATGTACCAGCACTATTTTTTGCCGGTTGGTTTGATCGATTTGTTAACAATACGATGGATGACTTCTACGAAACCGTTCATAATAGCCCTGATTTAAAAACAAAAGAATCACGCCTTGTTATAGGCCCTTGGGGACATATGCCAACAACTGAATATCCAGGCATCAATTTTGGGGCTGATAGCAGATTTAGAAATTATTTCCCTTCGATGCTTAAATGGTATGATCACTGGCTGAAAAGTGAGAAGGCTGAATTTGATCACCGCAAACCTATCGAGTATTTTATGATGGGAAGGAATGAGTGGCGGACGTGTGAGACTTGGCCACCCAAAGGCGTTTATGAGGAAAAATGGTATTTGGCAAACAAAGGAGCGGCAAATACTTTTGCTGGAAGCGGGTCTCTATCAAGAGAAAAGCATGAAGAGTTGATCACGGATAGTTATGTCTATAATCCAGAACTTCCAGCACCCTCGATCGGTAACAAAATGTTGTATGGGAATGATACAGATGGTCCTCGTGAGCAGAGTATTTTGTACAATAGAGAAGATGTGTTGTTTTATCATACAAAAGTACTTGAAGAAGATATTGAAGTTGCGGGGCCAGTAGCGATCGTCTTATATTTATCATCGAGTGCTGTAGATACAGACTTCGCTGTAAAGATTTGTGATTGTTATCCTAACGGAAAATCGTATTTTCTAGCAAATGGCTTTCAAAGAATGCGTTTTTTAGATTCCGTAAAAGCAACACATGGAATTGAATCCGACAAAGTCTACCGGTTAGAATTGATGATTGGACAGACTGCACATACTTTCTTGAAAGGACACCGGATACAGGTGCAGGTCAGTTCATCAGACTTTCCTAATCACGGGCGTAACCTAAACACTGGTGGAAGTAATGAAGGTGATAGCGAGGAAATCACTGCTACTCAAATGGTTTATTTGGGAGATGTATACGATTCACATCTTATTTTACCTAGGTTTCCAGGAAATACACCGAGGTGAATTCAACTTGTTTGGGTATAATAGCGATTAGTGATTTTAGAAAAAACACGATTACCGTAACATAAAGAATGTTTTTTATTTATTCGCGTTTTTAGAGCTCGACTTTGTACAATTTTTGGACGAAGGTGCAAAGAGAGGCATAATCCGGCGTAATAAATTTTGAAGGAAGGGTATGATTTTATCCTTCCTGAGAAATTTATTTAGCTGGATGAAGCATCTCTCTACAGATGAGTTTAAAAATTGTGCAAAGTCGAGTAGAGGTGTGTAATGAGGATTGTTGGTTTACGGGCTTTTGTAGTCGTATTATTACTTTATGGTGTTGGAGGATATGCTGATTCGAAATTTAATTGGCCGCAACCGGATCCTCCTTATGAAGAAACGGATCCCTTTATCGATCCTGTTGAGAGTGATTTAGGTGATGAAGATACCTCTCTAAATAAAGAACCGGTTTTACAGCCTGAAGGATTAGAAGATGTTCCTCTCCATGAACTACCTTTAGAAAACGATCCACTTCTTCGTACCCCCCTTGAAGAACAGCAGGAGCAAGAGGGAATATTACCCGATACGCTACAGCAGGATGAACCATTGCCTGATCATCCGCTTGAAGATTTGGATAACCCTCTTTCAAAAGAAATTGGTGAAAAAAAAAATGAGATTGCTAGTTTAGAGGTTGGCAGTATATTAGCCTATAACTCTAATACCGATCACAAGGCTATTTTTTCTACAGTCGTTGAGGAAAAACATTTGCAGTCATGGGTGGTGAGTGCGAATGGTTTAGAGTCCAATTTTCCAATTCAGAATCTTCCTTATGGGGTGTTTACTCTGGCAGACCATTTCGACGAGAAACATTTGGGCGTCGCAATCGGAAATCAGGTTACTGACCTTTATAGATGTGTAGAAGCTGGCCTTTTTCAGCACCTGTCTTCCAATGTACAAGAGGCCTTGAAAGGTGAATCGTTAAATCCACTAATGCGATTAGGTGCAGATGCGTGGCATCAGGTGCGTGCGACTCTCATATCAATACTTAGAAGCGACAACAGTCAATTGCGCGATAGTGAAACGTTACGGAATTTTTTATTGATTCCTCAAAGCAATATCGTCTTACACCTCCCGTTTGAGGTCGGTGACTTCACGGATTTCTATACATCCATTAACCATGCAACGAATGTTGGAAAACGATTTAGGCCAGAGAATCCATTGCTGCCAAATTTCAAGTATTTACCTGTTGCATACCACGGTAGAGCGAGTTCTGTAGTCGTGAGTGGCACTGCAATCAGACGGCCTATGGGGCAGGTGAAAAAGAAAGATAGCGATCAACCGGAGTTTTTACCGACATCTATGCTCGACTATGAGATGGAGCTTGGTGCTGTGATAGGTGTAGGTAATTCTTTAGGAGATCGTATTCAAATGAAAGATGTCTCTAGACATCTTTTTGGGTTGGTGATTATTAATGATTGGTCCGCTCGTGATGTTCAAAAGTGGGAGTATCAACCTCTGGGACCTTTTAACGGGAAAAACTTTGCGACATCTGTTAGTCCTTGGGTGGTAACGATGGAAGCGTTAGAACCTTATCGCGTTCCGGGTCCGTTGAGAAACGAAGGTGAGCCCGATACGATCGCTTACTTGAAGCCTGATAAAGATATAGGATTTGATATCACCGTCGAGGTTTTGTTAACGTCAAAGAAAATGCGTGATGAAGGTGTAGAGCCAATACTAGTTAGTCGTGGTAATTTTGATTCCATGTACTGGACGATTGCGCAGATGATGGTACACCATACATCTACAGGCGCTAATTTACGTGCCGGGGACCTTCTTGGCTCCGGGACAATTTCAGGTGTCGATGAATGTGCAAGAGGCTGTTTGTTAGAACTTGTTGAACCCGGTAGCGAGGGGCTTCTGTTACCCGATGGAACTCGAAGGACGTATTTAGAAGATGGCGATGAAGTGATTCTTAAGGCCTATTCATATCGCGAAGGACTGCCACGTATTGGATTTGGAGAGTGTTGTGGCGTAGTGACTGAGGTTGTTGAATTTGATAAATAACATATACCGATCGTGTTTCAAAATTTGGTTTTTGGCAAAGAGAAATCTCCCAGATACGAGGCTTTCTAAAAGCCAAAATCCCAAATTTTGAATCACGATCGGTATTAATCAATAATGTAGGAGGACAAATGTCTTATATTAAAAATGTAAAAGCTTTAGAAATTCTTGATTCACGAGGAAATCCTACGATAAAGGTTTATGTCACTACAGACCAGGGAATCATTGGTGAGGCCTGTGTCCCTTCTGGCGCGTCAACGGGAGAAAACGAAGCGTTGGAATTACGCGATGGAGATAAGAGCCGATACGAAGGAAAAGGCGTTCTGAAAGCTATCAG
>JAJFMC010000006.1 GCA_021772365.1 Chlamydiota bacterium | reverse complement strand
CGAGAGTTTTCCGCTGTTGCAAACAGACCTGTAAATTTTACACTTTACGCCTCTCATACACGAATCGGCGACGAAATTGGAGATGTCATCGATATCGATTCCTCAGAACTTCACCCACTTCCACCCATCAGCACAATTCTTAGGTTTGGAAAGAAATCTCCGGAAAGCCAAGCGAAAGATGTTCCTGTAAGCATTGGAGTTGCATATACCACTCTCGGCACTCTTGAAATGTGGCTGCAATCAAAAACAACAGAACACCGGTGGAACCTTGAGTTTCAACTCAAATCATCCTCCGGTCAAGATGATCAACTCGCTCTTATTCAAGAGGGGCGCCAAGACGAAACATTTAATGCGAACTTCCTCAACGAAGCAAAAGAGGTCATTGCCGACCTGTTCACACCTGGCGGGTCCACTAAACCGGAACAAATCATCGAAAGGCTAGAAGAAATTTTCGAACAACAACGTCTCGATTGGCCGCCTTCAATTTTAAGGGGACTCTGGGAAACACTCCTCGAGAATGCAAAAAATCGCAAACTCTCCACAAAACATGAAGCTCGCTGGTGGAACCTTGCAGGCCTTTTCTTGCGCCCAGGATTTGGCTACCCCCTCGACGACCACAGAATAAAGGACTTGTGGAAGGTAATCCTTAGTGAAACAGGTCAGAAATCCTCTGATGAGACAGCTATCCAAAAATGGATTTGCCTACGTCGTGTCTCCGGGGGACTGAACAAAGGGCAGCAGTCCCAAGTTTACCACCAAATAATGCCCTCCATTTTTAATAAAAAGTCTGGTAGAATAGAACTATCAAAAGGATGTGATAAGTACCACTACAAGGAGAAAGTGAGAACGTTAGCATCCCTTGAGCGTGTGGACTTTAAAGCAAAAAGGGCGTTGGGAAAGGCTCTTGTTGAAGCGGTTATTAAAGGCAAAGGAAGCTCTACTGATGAAATATGGGCAGTAGGGCGTATAGGAGCTAGAGAGCCTCTTTACGTCTCGCAAGCCAATATTCTTCCGGTAGAAGACGTTTCTGCTTGGATTCAGTCCTTACTGCCACACTTAAGGGGAGAAAAACAGGTATTTGCTCTTGCTATGCTGGCCAGAAAAACGGTCAATAACGAACTCAATGTAAAGAAAGAACTAAGAGAGCAAGTGAAAAAACTGACAAACTCCACGCATTTGCATCAAATGATCGAGGGACACGAAACACTAACTGCCCAAGAAAAAGACTCTGTATTGGGCGATCACCTGCCACCAGGTATCATCCTTAATGTTGAATAATACAAACAAATGATGGGAAAATTTTACGGTTATGCTACTGCCCAATAAGCTGCGTACATATGAGAAACAAGCACAGAAATTAATCGATAATGGCAGAATCGGCGATATCGAATTTTCTGGAGAAACCTACCAGGTACTGGTTAAGCCTGCCAAAGAAAAGCAAGGTGATGAACTTTGGGCATTTCTCCAACTTGACTCTCTTGGAGGAATCCAGGACGCTTTCTGTGCGTGCGAAGAGTCTGAGCAGGAAGAGTTTTGCGTCCATATTACAGCTGCTTATCTACGTATCTATAACAACAGAAAGCGACCTCTACACGCCAGATTCCGACAGTCTCTTTGGAATGAAATTTGCAAAATCATGATCGAAAGAATAGGGGATGACCCATCACCTCTAAAATTTCATGAACATACCTATTCCATTAAGAATGGTGAAAACCAAATTTTTTCCATTTCTGCCAATGACGCAGATACTCAGGAGAAACTTGACCATATCCTTAGAAACAGGGAAGAAGAAACAGAAGAAACGTCTCTTAAGTTTTCAAACCTCAACGAACAAGAACTTGCTCTTTGGCGCGAAGGAAAACCTACTCCGGAACTAAAATACGAACTTTCTTGCTGGAATGATATCGCCAAATGGCTCATGATCCTTCAAGATGAAAGAAGAACCTATAATATCCTCTTCGGATATTCGGAAGATCGAATTCCTATTAGCATGCGTATCTCCTTTCCTGAAATCGATGTGTTCTTCGACTTACGTCGTGAAGATCTCTCTCGTATCATCCCATTCCTCAATAGTGTCAACTCACCTCTAGCAGTCCATACCACACAAAGAGAGGCCATCCAGAAAATATCCTACAATAAAAAAATTGGAAGCTTAGAGGTTCAACTAAAAGATGAGTATCGAAGTCATGATCAAGATTTCGAGGTGGGCGAGAAAAGATATCAATTTGACGGATGGAGCTATAAACCCGGGGAAGGATTTTATGCTATTGACCAACATCATATTCTCGCCCAGCCCAAAATTAGCGGCAAACGATTATCGGACGTTTTAAACTCTCACGCACACGTCGTCCAAAGATTGCTGGTTGGTGACCAGCTGTTTGAAGAGCCTATCACAGTCAATTCTTCGCTTAAGTTCGATTATAATGGGGACCTACACGTCGAAGAATATTTGTTTGAGCCCGGTGACCTTACAAAAGGAGAGTCTCGTTCCTTCGGAGAATGGGTGTATATCGATAGAAAAGGTTTCTACCAAGTTGTAGGGCGTTACTTTAAAGAAAGAGAAACTGTCATCCCTTCTGATGAAGTGCATCATTATGTCTCGAAGTTCCGTACGTGGCTGAGCAACGTAAAAGGGTTTGAAACAAATTTAATGCCTATAGAATTGAAAGTAGGATTTTTTATTAGCCACAGAGATTGTCTGGTATTTGAAAGAATTCTCTCAACCGACTTCGGAGATACAAAAAGTAAAGATTTCGGTCCATGGGTATATATTGAAGGACAGGGATTTTACTCAAAAGTTACTTCTAGCATCTCTTTGCCAATAGATCCAGGGGTGCCAATTCATCTTGATGAGATCTCAAGTTTTATACGGAACAATCGCGAAGAACTTAACCTCATACATGGATTTTTTAATCCTGAATGTCCTGTGACCAATGTTTACATGGATATTGATGTTGTAGATAACTTTACTTTGAGGGTTGCCCCTGTCTATGATTTCATTGAGTCAATAAACCCTAAGCAAGTTCTTTTCTACGATCATGTCATCTACTGTAAAGATAAAGGATTTTACGAGTTACCTATTGCCTTGCGGTTACCCGAAAAATATAGGGAAGAGGTCCTTCTGAAAAGTAATAGAGAGATCGAAGAATTTATTGGTATCGACCTACACACTTATCGACATCAGTTTGGTGCTATCGATCATAAGGTCCTTGCTGCGGAAAACCTACGTGTTGAAGCAGAGAAAATTGTTCCGGCAGATAAAAAAGGGGATAATGTTTATGGTTTCCAGCTGCTTTATGTTTCGGACCACGGAAAAATCAGCTTGATCGATGTGTGGAAAGCTATACAAAAAAAGAAAAAATATCTCTTTTCTGACGCTGGACTTTTGAAGCTAGAAGATCCACGGTTTGACTGGATCGCCGGAGTGCAGAAAAAAAAGGTCGACCTTAGAAGCGGTCTATTCTACTTCTCCGCTCTCGAATTTTTGAAAATTGATGCATTTGATGAAATAAGCCTCAGGAAAAGCCGTCGGTCTGATTACGATGAGTCAAAAGAGATATTTGACACTCTGAAAGGGATTAATATCAAAGAATCTCCCGATATCTCTCAACTAAAAAGTGACTTGCGTCCCTATCAAGAGACGGGAGTGAAGTGGTTGTGGTACCTATACCTGAACAATCTCTCGGGACTTCTTTGTGATGATATGGGATTAGGTAAAACGCACCAGTCGATGGCTCTGATGGCTGCGATAC
>JAJFMC010000050.1 GCA_021772365.1 Chlamydiota bacterium | reverse complement strand
TAGCAATGGCAGGGGAGAGACCATCGACATGGCCGACTTTAGGTTTAGGCATCTGCTTGACAAATTGCCTAGCATAAGGAGAAAGAGATTCAATATAGCGGCGCTGGCCTTCAGCATAGATTGTGTCAAATGCCAAACTGCTCTTTCCCGAACCTGAAGGTCCGGTACAGATGGTCATTTTCCCACGTGGAATTTCTAAGTCCAGGTGTTTTAAATTGTGCTGCTCTGCACCTGTGACGGTAATTTTTTGAGTGGACTCTTTCGGATCTTTTTTCTTGGAAGGGGACTGTTCTTTCAGCTTTTGTTGACGGTCTTCAGGAGTGGTGTAGAGGATTTCATGGACTGCTTCACCCGTCGGGGTGTTCATTTTAGCAATTTCTTCAGGTGTACCTGTAGCGATGATCTCACCACCCCCAGCACCACCGTCAGGACCGAGGTCGATGACCCAGTCGGCCGTCTTCACGACATCCATATTATGCTCGATGACTAGAACAGTGTTTCCTCTTTCCACCAACCGCTGAAAGACTTTTAATAAATAGTTGATGTCATGGAAATGAAGGCCAGTAGTCGGTTCGTCAAAGATATACAGGGTGTTGCCGGTAGAAGGGCGGACCAGCTCCTTCGCAAGCTTCACCCTCTGCGCCTCGCCGCCGGAGAGTGTTGTCGATGACTGTCCGAGCTTGATGTAGCCCATTCCAACATCACACAGGGTATTTAGCTTATGTTCGATCGAAGGGATATTTTCGAAAAAGGCATGTGCCTCTTCAACTTCCATCTCTAAGACATCGTAGATGTTCTTGCCTTTGTAATAAACAGATAGGGTTTCATGATCAAATCGCCTGGTATGGCATAAACTACAGTCGACCCACGCATCTTCCATGAAATCCATGTCGATTTTTGTCATTCCCATTCCACCACACTGTGGGCACGATCCTTCTTTGACGTTGAAGCTAAATCTTCCGGCTTTATACCCTCTGGCTTTGCTTTCTGGTAACTTGGCAAATAGGTCGCGGATGTCGTCAAACACTTTGATATAGGTAGAGGGGTTCGATCGTGGATTTCTCCCTATGGCGGATTGATCAATGGCAATGACTTTATCGAGGTGCTGAACACCTGTCAGAGAATGGTGCTTGCCGGGCTTATGCTCTGCATGGTGGAGTTTGTTGGCAAGGACCGGGTACAACGTGTCAGTAATAAGTGATGATTTACCCGATCCCGATACCCCTGTCACACAAACGAAACAGCCGAGTGGGATTTTTACCGATACATCTTTTAAGTTGTGGTGAGAAACTCTTTTGAGGTGTAGAGATTTTTTGTTTACCTTCCGTCGTTTCTTCGGGATCGTTATAGACTGCCTACCCGTCAGGTAATCGGCAGTGACCGATTGCTTATTCGACAAAAACGTTTGCAGTGAACCGTTGTGGATGATTTTCCCGCCTCGCGCTCCTGCAAGAGGTCCGAAATCGACGATGCGGTCAGCTGACCAGATGGTCTCTTCATCGTGTTCGACAACAATTACCGTATTGCCCATGTTTTTGAGGTGCTGCAGTGTGCTGATGAGCTTTTTGTTGTCACGTGGATGTAACCCAATAGAGGGTTCGTCGAGGATATAGGTGATGCCTACCAATCCACAGCCAATTTGCGAAGCCAATCTTACGCGCTGCGCCTCTCCACCCGAAAGCGTCGGAGCTGTGCGGTTAAGCGCTAAATAGTGTAAACCGACCTCCTCTAAAAAATGGAGTCGTTCTCCTATCTCTTTCAATAACTCTTCAGCAATCAACTGCTCTTGCTCTGAAAGGGAGAGCTTTTTAAAAAAAACATAACACTCACTAACAGTCATGCAGGTGAGTTCGGTAATCGTTTTGCCACCGAGACTGGCAGCAGCAGGGTAGGCTTTTAACCTGTTCCCATGACAATCCGGACATATCTGTATGTCCATCAACTCTTGCATGTTCTTGCGGTAACGCTCACTTTTTGCCTCTGCATAGCGATGGTGTGCTTCATACAAAACACCCCGCCAACGTACATGGTCAGCCCACCTCGCACCTGTAACGGGGTGCACGAAAAACATGCGAGTCCACTTTTTCTCCGTCCCATAAAGAAAAACATCTTTGGCTTCCTTTGCCAGCTTTCTCCAAGGAGTATGGATGTCAAACTGGTAAAGGCGCGCAAGGTTGTCATAGATATTTCCAAATCGTACCGTTTCATAAGAACTAGCGATCGAACAACAGTCTTCGGCAATACTTAGTTTAGGGTCGATGATTTTGTCCAACTCAAACTCATTAACCATCCCCATACCATTGCAACGCTCACACATCCCAGCTGGACTGTTAAAAGAAAAGTCTTGGGGTTCAAGAGACGAATAAGATAATCCTGACTTTTCGGAATAAGCGTGCATCGAGAAAAACTGATCTTCCTCGGTATCAACGTTGTGAGCAATACATGTCCCCTCGCTAAATTGTAACGCTGCGATAACAGCTTCAGCAATACGCGATTGACTTGATGAATCAATCTTCAAACGGTCCATCACCACATCGACGTCGTGACCCACACTGCCATCAAGGACGTGCTCTTCGGAGAGGTTCACAAAGATACCATCGACACGAGCGCGTGTATACCCCTTGCGAAGAAGCTCTTGAAAATCTTCCTTGAATTCTGCTTTCTTCGAACGGGCATATGGGGATAAAATAATCACTTTGCTGCCCACAGGTAAATTTTGGACCGTGCGGATAATTCTCTCGCGGCTTTGTGACGTTACGGGCTCTCCGCTGACAGGACAGTGAGGTGTGGCAACCCTAGCAAATAAAACCCTTAAATAGTCATAGACTTCCGTCATAGTCCCTACTGTAGAGCGGGGATTCTTCCCAGCGGACTTTTGCTCAATAGATATTGTGGGAGTCACCCCTTCAGCACTTTCTATATCTGGCTTGGCCATATCGCCCATCTGACGACGAGCAAAAGTAGACATCGATTCAATGTAACGGCGCTGGCCTTCTACATACAAAGTATCAAAAGCTAATGAGGATTTTCCGGAACCGGATACACCTGTAAATACGGTCAATTCTCCCGAGGGAATACACAGGTCTACCGACTTCAGATTATGGACGTTGACACGTTTTAAAATAATCTTACGATTATTCACTTTAAATTTTTACTTGTTATGGTTATAAAGGTTATTTTATGAGGATTTGATTATAGTGAGCCAATGGATTACATGCAAGGAAGCTCAAAAAACGGTTGGTAATAGAGAGGTTTTTCGATTTGTATCGATATAATGGACAAGACCGTTAAAACTCACGAGATTTAACATTAGAGGGGATTGTAAGTAGTCTGGCTCAATCGAAAAGCAATCAGCCAGAGTTTTGTAATTTCTTCATTAACCACTGATAACTAAGAGAAATACCATGGACAAAGTGACGATCGCTACACTAATGATCTCTGTTGCAACTGGTACCACAATAGCTACAGACGGTAACTTTACCACCTTAGAGCAAGAAGGGGGGGTCGAAAGAGTGAGCCTTCTCCAGACCAAAGAAGGGGATATCGTCCTTATGGAAGATGGTGGTAAAGTACTTGGTCTCCTCGACGGTAGTCCTAAACTTCAATTTTCTTTCGGAGAAATAATTTTTCCAAAGAAAGAAATCGCCATGATCCTTCAAGATGTCGATAACCCCGAAAAATACCATATCGTCACAATCAATGGGCAAAGTTATGTGGGAAGTCCTGTAGCAGGCTCAATTCAAGCTTATTCAGTTGCTGAAGATCAAACAAAGGTTCCAATAGACTCTTTCCTTGCCCTCATGCCTGAAGGTTCGAACGAAACATTCAAACCCGACAGCTCTCCTTTGTATTCAATACGGTTTAACAACGGCGACCGACTTACAGCAGTGATTCTCGATAATAGTATTCAACTCAAGGATGGCTACAGCACAACAACAATTACTCCTGAACAAATTGTAAAGCTATCAAAAAGTGAAGGGATAAAAATACAGCAATCTCGATCTGTAGAAAGTAAATTTGGTTCATACGTTTCAGATAAATACTTGACCGTCGTAATTCCTGCTAGTGATCAACATTTTAAGCTGCAGTGGGAACAGATTGAGAAAGTTCAGAAATATGACCCAATGTACGACGAAGAAACTTTTGAAGCGATAGCTACTACTCTTAAACCACTCTATGAGAATGTTACCAAAAATGAGATATGGACTGTTAAGTTTAATGAAAATCCGCAGCAAGTTTGTGATTACGATGATCTTGTAGGTATTCAAGTAAATAATACCCCATTTAATTCCGATTCAGTTGGGCAGGTTGACAAAGA
>JAJFMC010000049.1 GCA_021772365.1 Chlamydiota bacterium | reverse complement strand
TCTTTTTGTAGGTCTTCGCCAAAGAATTTAACGATCGATGAAGCTAGCCCGTTGTCTTGCATTTTCATCCAAGCAAGGCCACCGATACCGAATCGTCCTACGAATTTCGTGTATTCGTCGATGAATTTTCTAGAAATATCAGCACCGCCGGGTACGCGTATCCCTTTGACGATGTTCCCTGAAGCCACTTGTTCTTTGAAAACGGTGAAGTCGGAACGCTCGGCGATGTCGCAGAGATTGACGAATTCCATACCATATCGTGTGTCGGGTTTATCAGTGCCATACCGTTCGATGCACTCCTTATGAGTCATCTTACGGATCGTCGCCGGCATGTCGATACCGAATGATCCTTCAAAAATATTTTTAAGAAGCCCTTCCATGATTTCCATCAGCTCTTTAGGAGTTCCAAAGCTGATCTCAATATCTATTTGTGTAAATTCAGGTTGCCTGTCGGCACGGAGGTCTTCATCACGAAAACAGGGGGCGATCTGAAAATAGCGGTCCATGCCCGATACCATCAATAGCTGCTTGAATATCTGTGGCGACTGTGGCAGTGCGTAGAAGGAGCCTGGATAGACCCTCGATGGGACGAGGTAATCACGCGCACCTTCAGGTGTTGACTTCCCAAGGATCGGTGTCGAGATCTCCAAAAATCCTTGCTTGTCCAGATAATTACGTGTCGCAAGCATCGTTTTGTGGCGGTTAATCAAGTTGTCAGAGATCGGCCCGCGGCGGATGTCGAGGTAGCGGTAGCGTAGGCGGATTTCTTCGTGGGCTTCGATTTTTTCGTCGCAGATAGAAAATGGAGGGGTTTTTGCTTTGGAAAGGACATCCATCTCGTTGACGTCGATTTCTATATCTCCGGTTACTAGCTTAGGGTTGGCCATGCCTTCGGCTCTAGGGATCACTTCGCCGTCGATGGTGATGACCCATTCAGCACGAAGTTTGTGGGCTTCGGGAATATTTTCCGGGTCGATGACAAGCTGGGTAAGGCCAAAACGGTCGCGTAGGTCGATGAAAATCAGCCCTCCGTGGTCGCGACGGCGATGTACCCATCCCGATAGGGAGACGGTTTGTCCTATCTGTTCTTTTCTTAGTTGCCCACAGTTGTGAGTGCGTTGGTAATTTGTTGACATGGTGATCCTCTTATTCTGCCTATTCGCCCAAAAAATGTATAAAGCTGAGACTATTTATCTGACTGCTCAACGATATTTTGTATGTTTTCTAGAGCGACTTCTAAATCTTTTGTTACTTCACTGGTCTGAACTATCGATGAGCCGAGCTTTTTGATGAAAAATTCTTGTTCTCTGGCATCTTCGAAAGGTTGCGATAATTCCGACCAGACATCCATAAAGGCTTTCTTTTCGCCTTCGATACGCATAATGCGGGAAAGTCTGTGAAGAGGCGCTTTGAAGCGTTCTCCAGTATCCATTTCTTTGAGCTCTACTTCGTGGGTGCTGATCTCTTCGTCACCAATTACAGCGACATACTGTGCTCGGATCTGATTGGCGTACTGCATGACTTTATTGAGTTTTCTGCCACTGAAATCCATTGAAACGCGGATCTCTTGCTGGCGGAGCTCGTGAACGAGTTTGAAACATTCCTGACGTGCATTATCGCCTAGAGGGATGAGAAATAGCGTCGGATGGTCAGGTTTCGGTAAGCTCACCATTTGTTTGAGCATTGTTTGGATGACACGTTCAATGCCGCAGCCAAATCCGCATGCAGGGACATCGGGACCGCCAAGCGTTTTGATCAATCCATCGTAACGTCCACCACCGACGACGCTATTTTGTGCGCCTAGCTCGCCAGCGACGATTTCGAAAACGGTATGCGTGTAGTAGTCGAGGCCACGAACGAGGTTGCTGGACACTTCGTAGGGGATGCCGATCAAGCTGATCAGCTCTTGCACTTTGTCGAAGTGCGCGCGTGCGGTGTCGCTGAGGAAATCGTCGATTGTCGGTGCACCGGCCACGATCTCTTGGTCTCTAGGGTTTTTTGAGTCTAAGATACGTAGGGGATTGACCTCTAAGCGGTTCTTACTGTCGTCGGACAGATCATCGGAATATTGTGATAAATATTTCTTGAGTTTCTCGCGGTAGATCAAACGGCTTTCAATGTCTCCGAGAGTGTTAATACACACCTTGAGCTGCTTGAGACCCAGGCGTTGGTATAGCGTGTGGATGAGGTCGATGACCTCGACATCTTGATCAGCGCCAGGATTGCCAATCGCTTCGACACCAAACTGGTGGTGCTGGCGGTAGCGGCCGGCTTGGGCTCGCTCATAGCGAAACATTGGGCCAATGTAGAAAAGTTTATGTACTGCCCCCTTTTTATTGAGGTTGTTCTCGATGTAAGCACGCATCGCCGGGGCTGTCCCTTCAGGACGTAGCGACATCGAACGGCCGCCCTTGTCATCGAAGGTATACATTTCTTTTGAAACGATATCGGATGTCTCACCAACGCCGCGATGGAAGAGTTCTGTTCGCTCAAATACAGGCGTGCGGATCTCGGAGTAACCGAAATCGATGGCGACGTCGCGGATTTCTCTTTCGACGTAATTCCATAAGTATGAGGATTTCCAAGGGTCACGTTCGTCTTCGGGGAGTGTGTCGAACACTCCAGGAGGGATTTTGTATTTCATGGTTAATTATCCTACGTTTTAACAAAAAGATTATGCCCGTTTTATTCATAAGAGTAAACATATATACCACACTCTAGCGGAAAATTTGTATTTGGGCTAGCTCCAAGTAAATGCTAACGGGGTAAGCAGGTAATGCTGTAAATACACGAGCTCACTTACAATTTTTGTGTTAGGCAATGACCTTAGCTTTTTTTACAGTATGAATTGTTTATATGGGATGATACACAGCTAAAACTTTTTTGAGCACGCCATCTACTTCCTGTAACTCCTTGGAAAAGACGGAGTCTTTCCCTGCGTCGCTACAGTCGTATCTGACGCACTCAAAGAAGTTTT
>JAJFMC010000048.1 GCA_021772365.1 Chlamydiota bacterium | reverse complement strand
GAATACGCTACTAGACTGTTCATTTGATATTTCAGCAATAGGAAGGGGGGAAGAGAGTATTTTTAGATATGCTCTTCGTACGTCTCATTCGGAACAAATGATTGAAAAGATTTTAGAAAATTCCGAAAGCAAAACTCTTTTAAGAGGTTTGAAGACGATCGTTTCAGACTTGTTGTATCACAAATTACCGCGTTTAGCATTGGCATTCTTAAATGAAGGGGCAGTTTCTCCAAAGTCAGAAAAAATAAAACACTGTGAACGAACGGATGAAGTTTTCTACTATATTGCATTGATCAAAAAACTGATCGATCAGGGAACTACTCAGGGAGAGCTGGAAAATTTTTTTAAGGCGTTTTTCTTTGATCACAGGAAACAGCCTTCAAAAGGCTTAATTGAAGGTTTTCTGAAGGTGAATACGCCACTACAGGATCTTCAACTAGATACGATGATGACTACGAAAAACTTGGCTCATGTCGTTGGAGATGTATTTGTAAAAGATCAAGTAGATGATGCCGGAGAATCTTTGGAAGGGAACGTCTACCAGCAGTCCATTGCATTGTTCTGCAAGTTGCTAGATATATCTAACGCGGGTGTCATGGATGAGATTGGTGAAACTGTGTCGGCTTTGGGTTCTATGTATACGATCTCTCAGTATCTGACCTCCTTAAAACTATTTAATAATGATACTCTGAAACTAAAAAAAGGAATAAATGGTGTTGCTGAATGGATGTCTGGCCAAATACGGTCATGTCCCGATCAGAAACCGTTTCTTATGCCGTTACAATTTTCTAACCACGCTACTCTGATCGAATTCGTTAAAAAGAACAATGGTAAGTACCATTTAAAGTTGTACAACACCGGATATGGTCTTGAATATCACGATAAGGTGCTTGGCGCTAGGAAAAACAAGTTTCTTCCATTCATGGAGTTTTCAAATATACCAGAGAAAGAAATTTGCTCGCCGTTATTTTTAAAGAGCTTAATAGAACCGGGTATTCTCTCAGAAAAAATTGATAGGGATTTAAAAATTACTTTTGATGCCGCAGATGTTTATGAAGGTGTTCTTAAAAGGTTTGAGAAATATAGAGTTCCCACAAACACAACAGATAAGAGATCATTGATTACAGGACAAAGGTCCGGGACGTGCAGTTTCAGATGCCTTCAAGCCTACCTTCGAGATCGGTTAGGTGAGTCACGGTACAAGAAGGTGATGTTTAACATTAAGCGTAAGGCTCTCGACTTGGTTTTAAATGGCGCATCTTACGAGGAACTAAAGAAACAGGGTAAACGTAGAAGGTTGATACAAGATGCTGTATCGAAGCTTGCCAGAAAAGGAAAGAAACGATTGGTTCAGGGGAATTTGTCTCCCGATGAACTAGAAAGCAGTGTTTTATTTATTGAAAGCGCCAAAGGTAAGCTGAGAAAAGTATCCAAGCCTTCGTCCTCGACTCTTGGGAATTTTGATCCGGATCTGTGTGAATTGCTCGCAACCGAACAACAGAAAAATGTTGTTAAAGGAGTGGTTCAGAAGTGGCGTAATACTCTGAGTCCGTTCAATCCAACGGGGTCAGAATACTCTCCTAGATATAGCCCACACCTTTCTTTTGATTTCAATTGCGAAGGGATTAAAGGTGAGGAACTAATTGATAAATTACGGTCATTGTCCAAATTCAAATCGATGAAAGAATGTCGAGAAGTTTTGGGGATTTTTCATGAAGCGATCATCCAATTGCCTCTTCCACCATCACGAATTGAAGGGATAGACGAAAAAAATCCATGGTGTCAGCTCAAGCAAGAGGAACGTAGCGAGTGTTTGAAGATTCTCTCTGACTTAAGTTTTGAATATCTTGATTTTATTAAGAAGGCAAAGAACACGACGAAGAAAATCACCGATCAGCATATAGCGATTCACAAGCTGTTGGCATGTAGTTATGGGCTTGCTTTGATGAATGATCATGCAGTCTTAGAATCTACCTCAGCACCAAGTTTTATGCAGGGAGGAATCTTTAATAATCTACCGTTGGGAAGTTTACAAGAACATCGGGTTCTTCATAGCTGCGATCCAAAAGTAGAGGATCAACTTGATGATCTTTGCGACTTTTTTGTTAATGCCGATATAGGAAAAGAATCAGGTTCTCTGTTTGATATAGCGAGCCCATTTTTTTCTCGAGTGATTGAGAGTCAACAGGGCTTAGGTCGTTTTCGAAAGTCTCCTCAGTATCGATTTTTGGCTTCATATCCGCTTTCAAACGCTCAAATCGACGAACTCGATTTTAAAAAGAACAACTATAATGAACATTTCCGTTTAAATTCTCATTTAGTATTTGATGACTTCAAGGTCGTTTATCTTTGGAAGAATCGATTGCAAATTCCACACCTTGAAGATTACTTCAATATATTCGATGTATTCTATAATTGTATTAAGTTAGCCAATAGTGAATTTTCAAGTAAGAAATTGAGTGTCGATTTTATAATTATTTCCAAGGGAAGGGAGAAGACAAAGGAATCGTGTATTACTAGCTCACAGCATTGCCGTTCTAAAAGTAAATTTAATCATTCGTTTATTAGGAAGATCCGTGGATACAATCAATATCAGAGAATTTTACATACTCCGGGGCTGCAAAATCCTACGCTACTATCAAGACCGGAAATGGAGCAAACACTTCGTGAACTAGCATTTTCTCCTCACTTGGCCATCTCTAGATTGATCACTTTATATAGTGGATTGAATCTTTATCGTTTAGTGAACTCTACAGAGCAAGAATTTTTCACACACCTGTTATTTTACCATAAAGCCCTCAGCACAAGTTTAGTGACCTCATCGGGTAATAGTGGCATACTTCTCGACTACCTTAAAAAATCCCTCGGTGAGTTGAAAGTGCAGATGGCTTCTTACAACAGTGCAGCGGCAACTTTTATTCGTAATGATGTTAAGGAGGCAGAAGAAGCTTTTGCTGAGCAGAGTCGTTTGGGGATGGCGTACCTATTTCTATTGCACACCCAGAATAGCGTTTTTCAGCACTGCATTAGTGCCAATATTCCTATTGATGGTGCTTCTATTATAAAAATCGTGAGGAGTGCATACGTTGGAGAGATAGTCGTACAAGGTTAGCCATTGCTGATGACCCAGTAATCCAAGGAAAGTCTACTGATGGTACCTGGATTGAGTTCCATTGGAACAATGGACTTTTAACAAAGAACGGAAGACCTATAGAAAGTGGTGAGAGGTTACCAAAAAAATATCAATATCTAAATGAGTTATTTGGAACTGACAAGGTGCTCTTTACCTCCTACCCTGCTGATAATGGGAAGATGGTCATTTATGAAGGAAAAACGAAAAAGGGTGATGAAATATCTGTTCAATTTGCTAGGCCTTATTCCGCCTATTCGTGTCTGAATTTGAAAAATGTTCAGAGAACTTATAACCAAAAAAAATATGTTCTAATCCCTGAAAAAACGTTAAGTGAAGAAGCAAAGTGGCCGGAAATATTTCCTTTTGAAAAGAGGCAATTTGTTAGTTTGTGGGTGTCGACAACTTTCCCTGCCGATATCATTTACTTAGACAATGATACCCAAGAGGTTATCGCGACGATAAGTGATCGGGGAGAAATTATATTTCCACAGAAGGACCCAAATAAGTGTTATCACTCGATCAATTTTGATATTACAACCGGTGATTTGAAGTGTTTTTCTCAACTTGGCGACCTTCGAGAGGTATTAATATTAGAGGATCGGAGTCCGAACGAAGATCGTGATGTTGAAGTTCGACTGCTTAAGTGCATCAATGAAAAAAAAGAACCGTTGTCTTTCGTAAAAAGAAAGGTGGTGAGCTTGTAGAGTTGCCACCCGTTACAGACAGCAAAACCATTGAAGCAGTGACTGGATTAAAAATGGAACAAACGTTCGTATTTTTTGATCACCGCCACACTCGTGGTGCGAATATTCTGCTTCCCGATCATGCACGTGCTTTCATATCTGCGGGTATTGACTCGGAATTGGATCTATTCCTTCAGGGAGCAATGCGTATGAGGGGACTGGCTAAAGGTCAGTGTGTTGAGGCAGTGATTCCAAAAGGCCTCATAGGAACCATGAATAAGGT
>JAJFMC010000047.1 GCA_021772365.1 Chlamydiota bacterium | reverse complement strand
AATAAATTCAGTCAGAGATCAACACTAAACAAAAGAGTATTTATTTGCAAAACTTATATTTCATTTTTTAAAAAAAATTGGTAACAGATCTACCAAATTCCTTCCTAACATAAACCCCTGCTCAGTAATAAAGGAGATGGTCCAATAGAAATAAGTCTAGTTAATAAGTTTTTTGTAAACTGTCAAAACTGATCTGATTTAAGTATATCGATTCATTTTATGTATACTTGAGTATTAATGCAATGGTTTTTTGTTTTTGTTGTTGTATTATTTTGTTTTGTTCAAAATTCCCCCTAAATTACATCTTTAGATCGAATATTTTAACACGAGAGGTGTAAATACGACAAATTTATATCCAAATAAGTTCAGTATTTGGCTTTTGCTTGTTTGCTTTATAGAATGAGCTTTATTGTGTATGAAGTCTTCGTGTGTTCTCTGATCTCTTATCACCCTTTACGTTAAAACATTTGAAGTGCACATGTATATTCCCTCTTGCCTCTTATATAAAATACTTTTAAAATGATACTCCTTGGTGACTTGTTTCAAATGAAAATTTTATGTTAGGTATATGATGTCGTTAAAAATGATCAATCAAAATGAGGGAAAACCTCATTCACCCATTAAAAATATTCTTGCCGTTGCTGCCGGTAAAGGTGGAGTGGGTAAGTCGACCGTTACTGCGAACCTTGCATTAGCTTTACAAAAGCTAGGGTATCGAGTCGGGGTTATGGATACAGATATATATGGTCCTTCGATAAGGAAATTATTACCAGAAGATAGGTTGCCTACGCAAAGAGGGAAAACGTTACTTCCGGCTCTATCTTTTGGGATGCCGGTGATATCCATGGCTTATTTTCGTCGTGATGATGAGGCGTCTGCGGTACGCGCTCCCATTGCAAATAGCATTGTTGAACAGTTTATCAATAGCGTAGAATGGGGGGATCTCGATTATCTGTTAATCGATTTTCCACCAGGGACAGGTGATGTACAACTCACACTCAGTCAACGAGCACATCTAAAAGGTGCAGTGATGGTGACAACGCCACAAGACCTAGCTGTTATGGATGTAAAAAAGGCGATGCACCTTTTTGAGCAGGTAAACATCCCTGTTGTAGGGATTGTTGAAAACATGAGCTATTTGAATTACGGACCGACAGGTGAGCGTATTTACCCTTTTGGACAGGGAGGAGGAGAGAGCCTTGCCCGTGAGTCTGGTGTGCCTTTTCTTGGGAATATCCCTCTCGATGCCAATCTTTGCCTTTGTAGCGATCGTGGAGAATCAATTTTTAAGGATCCAGAAGGTAACCTTGGATCGGTAGAAGCTTTTGAAAGCATTGCCGGACAAGTTGTCAGACATGTGAACCTTATAGGAATAGAGTCAGAGCAGTCTTTGGGACAGTTTGATTTAGAGTGGAAGGAGATGTCAACAACATGCTAAAAGAACCTGTAGTACTATTGAAAAAAATTTGTCAGGTAGACAATCACCACTTTTCTATTGAGTGGACAGATGGCTGTATATCTAAATATCGATTAAGTACATTGCAACAACAATGTCCCTGTGCCGGTTGTTCTGAAGCACGAAAGCAAGGAGCATTATCCGTTGATGAAGATGTGACAGCTGTGCGAATTAGCAGTGTTGGACGGTATGCTCTTAGAGTACAGTTCCGTCGTGGATGTTCTGCAGGAATTTTTGACTTTTCACTTTTACGGTATTTAAATAAGGAGTTGACATGAGAACAATCCATTTAATTGTCACCTGTTTTCTGTGTATTTCATCATTATTTTGTTCTTGCTCTAGTCAAAATGAGCGTAACCAAAGGGTGAAGGAGTGGATGAAATCCAATCACCAAATTAAGGTGTTATCGACGATAGGGATGATTGATGATCTCGTACAAATCATCGGGGGCGATCGTGTCGACGGATTGGTGTTGATTACTGGTCAATTGGACCCGCATTCTTATCAACTTGTGAAAGGTGACGACGAAAAATTGGCCTTCGCAGATATCATATTCTATAACGGATTGTCTTTAGAGCATGGTCCTAGCTTGAAAAAAACATTAAGCGAAAGAGACAATACCGTAGCATTGGGTGATGAAATTAAAAAAATCGACCCAACACTCATTCTTACATATAACGACCAGGTCGACCCACATATCTGGATGGATGTCTCTTTGTGGAAAAAAACGATTCCTTTCATCGTGAGAACATTAAGCGAGTACGATCCTGAAAATGCAGAAATGTTTATAAGGAATGGTCAGTTGCTCGAATCTAACTTGAACTACCTACATTCAAAAATTAAACAACAGCTACAAAGTATTCCTGAAGAAAAACGATACGTTGTAACCAGTCATGACGCTTTCAATTATTTCGCTAAATCTTACCTCTCCACAAAACAAGAACGTGAAAATGGTACGTGGCAAAAACGATTCGCCGCACCCGAGGGGTTATCACCAGATAGCCAGCTCAGTACCGGTGATATCAAGGAAATTGTTAATCACCTCGAGCAATACAAGATACAAGTTATTTTCCCGGAATCTAATGTCAGTAGAGACTCGATAAAAAAAATTGTCGAAAGTGGAAAAGAAAAAGGGTTAGATCTTTGGATCGCTGAATGTCCACTCTACGCCGATGCAATGGGACCAAAAGGGTCAAATGGCGATACATACATGAAAATGGTCAATCATAATGCAGAACTTATTGGCCTATATTTACGAGATTATAATCCTAAAATTGTACCTAAGTGTTACTAATGCATACAACTTTACAAGAAAAACCTGTGCTACAGGTTTATCAACTATCGGTGAATTACGATAAAACCCCTGTCCTGTGGGATGTTTCTATGGAAATTCCAGAAGGAAAGTTAGTGGGGATTATCGGACCTAACGGTGCCGGAAAGAGTACATTTATCAAAACTGTTCTAGGCCTCATCCGTCCTCTATCCGGTAAGGTTTCTTTTTTTGGGAATGAGTTAAAAAAAGTGCGAAAACGCGTCGCCTACGTTCCGCAGAGAGAAAGCGTCGACTGGGATTTTCCTGTTACTGTTCGCAACCTTGTCTTAATGGGAAGGTATGGACGGCTCGGTATCTTTCGCTGGCCACGCAAAGCTGACTGGGCGGCTGCTGACCATTATCTCGAAAGTGTAGGGATGATCGCTTATGCTGATAGGCAGATCAGCCAGCTATCCGGTGGACAACAGCAACGGGTCTTTATTGCTAGAGCACTCTTGCAAGAAGCAGACATATACTTCTTAGATGAACCTCTTGCCGGAATTGATAAGGCAAGTGAACAGGTCATTATTGACATCATCAAAAAATTACGCGATCAAGGAAAAACTGTTTTCGTTGTTCATCACGATCTCAACACTGCTGAATACTTCTTTGACTGGGTAATTTTACTCAATATGCGACTAGTTGCTTACGGTCCTATGAGTGAGGTCTTTACCCCTGAACAGCTCAATAAGACATACGGGAAGAATTACTCTCTATTCGATGAAGCTGTTAAATTGTCGCAGAAAAAAACCAGGGGGATGGATACACATTAATGCTACTGGTTAGTCCTCTTCTCTATTTTACTGATCCCATACTTAGAGCCCCGACCATCGGTAGCATGTTGATGTGTCTAGCTGCAGCCCTCGTTGGTGTCGTTGTGTTTTTACGGAAACAGTCTCTTTTGGGTGAAGCTCTGTCACATGCCTCCTATCCCGGAGTGATTATGGGAGTGATCGTAGCAGGAAGCATTGGATTAGACTCACGCTATGGTGGAGCTATTTCATTCATGATCATTACCGGCGCCTTCATCACTGCACTATTGGGGACTTGGGCCATTAATTTCATGGTGAAGCGTCTGAAAGTTCGCGCAGACTCTGCTTTATGTTTTGTCTTATCGGCTTTTTTTGGAGTGGGGATAACCCTTGCAAGCCAGGTGCAATTTGTCTATTCCACACTGTACCAGCAAATTCAAGTCTATCTTTATGGACAAGCAGCGACAATGACTGATATTCATATCACGATTTATGCTGTATTGGCGCTGATTATCGCTATCGTCGTGATTCTTTTATATAAGGAAATATTACTGATCACTTTCGATGAATATTATGCGGCTAGCTTGGGACTTAGAACAAAATCTATTGAACTGTTGTTTTTTATCCTTACTGTTTCTGCGATAGTTGTAGGGATCAGATCTGTGGGTGTGGTTTTGATGAGCGCTATGCTGATCGCTCCAGCAGCCGCTGCCAGGCAGTATACGAATAAGTTATATATCATGCTCCTCCTCTCCGGATTTTTCGGAATGCTTAGCGGGTATTCTGGAAATTATTTATCGGCAGAGCTAACGACTTATTTTTCTAATGTTTATGCAGGTACAAAATTCTCCATACCAACAGGACCTATGATCGTCGTTGTTGCTGCGTTTATTTGCGTTGTTTCACTATTATTCGCACCTGAAAGGGGAATGGTGGTTCGTGTATTTCGTATTGCCAGATTTCGCTATACCTGTACATGTGAAAATGTGCTTAAAGCAATGTGGAGGATAGGGACGACTTCAGACATTTCATTTGATGATATTGTCAGCTACCAAGCTGTATCGAAAGGCTATTTGCACTTCGTCCTCAAAAGACTCACACATAATGGATGGGTGGAAAAATCCGGGGCAGACATTTACCGATTAACACACGACGGTAGTATCTGGGCTGCAAAAATCGTGCGGCTTCACAGGTTATGGGAAGTGTATTTAGCGGATTATTTAGGTGTCGGAGTAGAACGTGTGCATCGTAATGCTGAGGAAATGGAACATATCATTACTCCTGAGCTAGAGAAAGAACTCACGTTGTTGCTTCATGATCCCAAAGAAGATCCCCACCATCAACCTATTCCACCGATGGAGGAATTGTAAGTGTTGCAAACAATGTATAGCTATTTCAACCCTTATTACGATCAAGATGTTTTTGGTTTTTTCTGGGTGTTCTTCAGAAGGATGTGGGAACTACTAACCGGTCAACTTTCATTTGGTGATATCGTCTCTGACGAAATACAAGTTTTTGTTCTCGCAGGTGTTGCCTGTTCATCGGCACTTGTCGGGTCATTTCTGGTGTTGAGAAAAATGACAATGCTTGCCAATTCAATCTCTCATACGATCCTCGTAGGGATTGTGATCGCATTTGTACTCACAAGAAAAGGGTATTTTGGTGAGAGCACCGATCACGACTCCATTAATATAGAAGTGATGCTTGTCGCATCGTTGATCATGGGGGTGCTTACTGCACTTTTGACAGAGTTTTTGATCAAAACAGTGAGATTACAGGAAGATGCAAGCACCGGGCTTGTTTTTACTACACTCTTTGCTGTTGGGATCATTATGGTGACTATCTTGACAAGAAATGCGCATATAGGCGCAGAGGTGGTGATGGGAAATGTCGATGCTCTCCATTTTGACGATATTAAGCTAATAGCTTTTATCCTTATCGGGAATGTCATCTTGATCACTCTACTATATAAAGAGTATAAGATTACGACTTTTGATCCAGGGCTAGCACGTGCTCTTGGGTATTCGACAACCTTCTTCAACTACCTCCTAATGATACAAGTATCTGCTACTGTCGTCGGGGCGTTCCGTGCTGTGGGAGTACTCATGGTTCTTTGTTTTATTACAGGTCCAGCACTCATAGCTCGCTTACTGACGCATAACCTGAAGACATTGCTGTTACTTGCAGTGTGTATAGGAGTTGGCGCGTCGTTCCTGGGTGTAGCAATAGCACGACATGTCCTCACTGTTAATGGAATCGCTTTATCAACAGCGGGTGTTGTCGTCTGTACAATTTCTGTGTGCTATATTCTGGTAGTTATCTTCGCTCCTGAAAGAGGCCTTCTTAGCCAATGGCTTTATAAACGCAAACTCTCTGTGACGGGTTCTAAAGAACTTCCGTAAGATCTCGAAAATCATTTTACAATTGCTTCAGTAAGGAACCGTTAAGAAGTTTTATGTAGAATGATTACATCTAAACACTTAACGTTCAGTGGTTTTTTGGCGTTTGCCTGAGCCTGTAGCAGTAAAAGATCCTTCCAAATTTCTTTTTCTAGAAAATCCTGATGACTTAGTCAACCAACTCGATTGAGGGGTAGGTCTCACATTACCTTTTCGAGTGCAATACTGTACAGCTTCGAGCATCTTATTCAAAGTAACTCCGGTATTGTTTGTATGATTTCCAATCTGTTCTTTTTGGGTAAGCGATGAGTTGCTCATACTTTCAGTGACCAATAACGGTAGAAATGAACTCATAGACATTTTTTCATCGGAAGTAATTTTTTGTAGATAATTGCTGACTATAGGTAAATTTTTAGAAGGTACAACATTTTTTGCTGTTGCATAAGTACACCAGGAACTACTAGGGATCACACTTTGTATTCTCTCTAGACACTCTTTTCTTTCGTAACCTATTGGTGTGCTAATTTTTTGAAGCCATCCAGAACTATCGTAATGGACTTCTATTGGATAAACGACTGTTTCTAAAGTATTTCTAGGTGTGAGGCAGTACATCTTAACAACTGTATTTTTGTGAAGAAGTATTTCAGGCTTTTGAAGCCAGGTCGCAACATGGTTTATTCTCCACTCTAGTTGTAGGTGATTTAAGCTGATAAATGCATAAAAAGCGTATCTACGTATTTTACATGATTTACCAAGACTGTACTTATTGATAATAAATGGAGAAGTTCTATGGAACTGTATCTTTGATCTTATAAGCTTATCAAACTCTTTTGGTGATTGTTTGAGTAATTCAAAAAATTGTTGATTACCCTGGTTAATCATCTCCACCGTTATCTTCATTCCATGCTTCGTAGGGGTGATTTTCTCATAAGAAATTAGATTGCAAGCATGACTGAAAAAATGATTAACAATCGCAAGAAAAATGGCTGTTTCAGATTTAGTTTTGAAGTTTGATAGGGTTTTGATCATGCATAGTAGTACTTTAGACATCGCATCTGAATGAATGGGATAAGATGATAAGTTACTAGTATTCATCTGAGTATGTTCATGGTAAATGTAAAGGTCCTCAGAGGGGTAATCAAAAGAGGCGTAAAGAATCGTATTGAATTGATCTAGAAGGTGCGAATATATTCGCACCAGAAAGTCTTTTTCTGATGCATTACTCAATCTCATCACTCTTTCTAATGAGTTCACATAATCAGGCTGTATCCCTGTTGAAATAAGGGTGACTTTATTATCTATCGTATGAACAGAAGATAAGCTGATCGATGAGATGGGATGGGGGATAATAGTTTGTTTTTCATATTCTTTCGGATAGTGGGTAAGAAGCCTTTCTTGAAGTTGAACATACTTACAGAGAAGTTGATCTTTTTCTTCAAAAATAGACTTGTCAGATCGATCAAGTAAATTCATTTTCTCAAAAAAACTTTGAGAAACGTTATGAAGTTTTTGTGTTGTTTCTTGCGAGTATTTTTTATATAATTTTTGGTGAAGTTGGTTAGTTTTTTCGTAATAATCAAATGCTCGCTCAAGTTGGTTAGATTTCATGTGGATTTCACCCATATAATAATTCGAGGCTCTAGAGTGAAAGGTGGTTGTTTTTTCAATGTCGTTTAAGCGACGTCTAAGTTGTTCCAGATCATTGTTGTTATGTTCATTTTTTTTTGTGAAGTTCTAGATAAAATTGCATGACTTTATTGATTTTATTGTCTTCGCACTTATGTTCACTGTTAGGGTTGGAAAGGTGCCAATCAAAGAAATCTTCGAAATATTTGATTGCATCGTCATCTTTCCTAGTATACATAAAAGTCAATCCGATGATGAAATACTTTTCTGGAAAATATTTTTCTACATCATACTGTAAAAATTGTTTGGCTATATTCTTCATGATATAAATATTTTTAAGTTCATAGGCTTTCCAAAAGGCCTGAAGGGACACGCTCAAGTGTTTTTTTACATTAGCGACGTCTCCTAATTTTAAATAGGACTGGGTGAGGAGGTGAAAAACCGACCCTTTGTATTTGTTGTTACTTTTTAACTGCTCAAAATCTAGGGCCGCTTGTCTGTACTTTCCCATAGCGTAAAAAAACTTTCCTCGAGAGAGGTACAGCTTCTCGTTAAGAGGATCTATCGATAACAGTTCCGTATAAATTTCGAGTGCACGTTCAAAGGAATGCATAGTATAATGGCAGTGTGCAATATGTCTATAGGCATCCAGTTTCAAAGAGCCTTTAAGTCTAACTGCTTCTTCAAAACACTTGATTGCTGCGAAACAGTATTGATAACACCTCGCATCGTGATCATTGAGGTATTTCATCACTTCAATTGTTTCCGGGTCTGTAGATTTCTCATCTACATCGGGATATGCATTCTTCAGTTTTATGTACTCACTAGAATAATATTGACCTAAGTGTAAATTAAACAAACCTAAGAGGTTATGAGTGTCTACATAGTTGGGATCGACCTTAAGAGCTTCTTTAAGATCATTTAAGGCAACCAAACAATTCATTTTATTGATTGTCCTATCTTCATCTAAACGGTTGTCATAAGCTTTCTTTGCATTCTCGTAGAGGAATTGTACTTGTTGGCGTATTTCCTCCTTAAAAGGATTAACTGTTTGATGAAATACTGAACTCACAGGGTCTAGTAGTCCCATCGGGTTTGAAGGGGCTGATAGGGGTTGAACTTGTTTTTGATGATCCCAGGCAATTTCTTGGTGAGTGGATGCATCCGTCTGTCCAAGATCCGTTTGGAGTAAAAAATTATTTAATAGTTCACTATCACCGGATTGAATGGGGAATAATTCATCATGTTGACTAGGAAGTAATTCATTGTGTTGATTGGGGAATAATTCATCGAGTTGATCAAGTAAATTCGGACTTCCCTGGTCGTAAGAATTCAAGATGTTATTACCCTCTTCTATTGTCATATAAAACCTTTTAATTTTGGGAAAAAAGAAACCATTTTAGAGAGTTTGTGGTAATAAGTCAATTTGTTTGGTATAATACTCCTTTTCATGGAAGTAGCTGTGATTTATTATATTTTCTTGCTGGGAAAACCCCTGAGGGAATATAAAGAGTTTAGAGAGATAATTTGAGTGCATTCTACGCAACTGGAAGGGTGTTTATGGGTTATATATCTGGTTTACTATCTGTTACGTTCTTTGGCATCGATCCTGTTTTAAGTCTTTACGCGATCATTGCCTTCG
>JAJFMC010000046.1 GCA_021772365.1 Chlamydiota bacterium | reverse complement strand
AGTTTGAATTATTTACGTAAGGGGAAAATCCTTCCCTACGAAACTGTCAAAACCGATGCAGAGGGAAAACAGACTAAGAAGACTGTCGAGCCTAGGGAACTTAAGGGGTATATTGTTGAATTTGATAAAATCACCGCTGCCATACAAAACAGTAAAAAGTTTCAACAGCACGATACGTTAGATAATGAAAAAAATAGGGAATATGACCTTCTAAAATCAGTATTTGAAAAGACCTCTTTGATGAGAAAAAAAAGTTATGGTTCAAACAATATCAATTTCTTCTCACAGCACCTTTACCATCTGAGTGAAAAAGCTGTAAAAATCAATACACTTAATGATTTAGAGAAAGCACTTGCTAACTCCGATGAAATACTTACGTTTATCGAAACAGCGGGTAGTCGCAATAAATCGGACGATTTCTACCGTATCGAAACGAGTATCGCAGAGCTCCATTTAAAAGCCATGTCGCTGGCAACAAAAAATCAAACCTTCAAAAAATTTCCTCAGATCCAGCGCCTCATAAATTGTGTTCATATTGTCGGTGAATATTGTCACGGAAATAACAAACTACAAAGATATGTGGGAATCTTAAAGGAAAGTAGCCAAGAAATTCGACAGCTAAATGCATTATTAGCAGAAAAAATTGTGCCTCTATTGAAAAATAATGACTTTGGAAAATTGTCGGAGCTCATCTTGAGGAACCTAAAAAATCTCTCTGAAAGTAAAGATGTCAACTATATTCAGTGCCTACGAGACTTTTCAGCAATCAACTCTGCTGATTTATATCTCACGACAATCTATTCACAAATGAGTAAAGATGCTGAGCTAACCACGCAACTTTCAGATTTTTACACCCAATTGAAAGAGTTCATTTACGGTAATGATAAAATGCCTGGACAGTACCAGCTCATCGAGAAGTTACGATTATCTTTTGCTAATTTCCACCGGATTGGAGAAGCAGAATCTCCGCTGCAACAAAAATTAAGGATGAGTGAATTAAGAAGCATTCTAGGTGTCGACACTCTCCAAAGAATATTCAAAAAAATCAATACACTACACAATCAAGTATTAAATGAGCAGTCTGCAGAGAAACGTAACTATCTTTTTGGTCGCCTTTTAGGGCAAATAACACTGTATAAGTCATCCGTAGAAATTTTTACAAACTTTGCTAAACGGCAAAAGCTTCCCATCGATCAACTACCCAACCTAGAGGGTGTTGAAAACGAGATTGAAAAATCATTTATACCTTTTACACCCCACCTTACTTTCAGCGGTAACAAAGAGTTAGCTCCAATAAAACTCTACGAAGAAACGGTTAAGTTTAATTCGTACGAAGATTGTTTGGTGTTTATTAAAAACAGTATATCTATCAGTAAAACATTAGACGAAGCACTAAACGAATTCAATGGCGGTAGGCACAGCATAGGAATTCTTGGGATCTATCATCCAGAAAAGATCCTGACAGCGGCGGAACTAAAAGAGTAGATCATACAACACCAACAAGTTGAAGGTTTGAGTATACCCAAACCTTCAACTTTAGGAATCTAGGAGTGGTTGCAAGATAACCTTGCCCGCTGTCATTTCTCTATGGTATTTGATAAGAGCATCTTTCCAATCATCAAATCCCACTTTTTGACGAATTTTTGTAGCGAACAAATCTTGCACCATCAGATTTTGTATGAGCTGAGTAGATTGGTAAGTACTCAAAAAACTGCAAGACTCCAACCATTCTGACAGCCAAAATCCTTGTACTTTCTTTTTTTCAAAGATGAGGGCCAAGGGGCTTATTCCTGTACAAGCTTGTTCTGACAAAGCACCATAGACAAGAACTCTTGAAGAAACAGGCATCGCGCTTAGAATCGTTCCAGTCAGGTTCCCCCCAACCGCCTCAAATGCGATGGTTGCGTTTAAGTCAGTCGCAACAGTTTTAAGTTCTAACTCAAAACCTTCGGCATTAGAAGACAACACCCATTTCTCCCCTGCTGACTTTAATTCTTGAACTTGTTCGTCACGGCGCACAATGTTAATGAGAGGTATGCCATGCTTTTTACAAAGAGTTTGTACCATTCTGCCTACTTGACTACAGGCTGCTGTTTGTATGATCGCTCGATGCCCTTCTTTTTTTGCCTCTTCTACCATGCCGATAGCAGTTAGCGGGTTAATGATTAAGGTAGCGCCCTGCTCAAAGGGAACATTGTTTTTCAGAGGGATGCATCCCTTTGCATCGGCAAGGTAATATTCCGCCCATGTTCCGTCACTGTTTGATTGCCCACCGCATGCGACTCTTTTACCTTTTAGCCACCAAGGAAGTAATCCGCTTCCACTTTCGATGACAGTACCCGCCCCTTCCCATCCAGGAACAGCGGGGAATATTTTTTTTACGCCGTAGCTACCCTGAAGAAATAATATGTCCGAAGGGTTACAGGGAGCGGCTTCTATTTTCACCAATACTTGGCCGGGACCTGGCTTAGGAATGGGTTTTTCGACAATTTTCAGACTTCTTATAGCAGCTTCAGCGTCTTTATTTATTTCGTCAATTTGAATAACTTTCATTCTCATCTCCTAATCCTTAAATAGTAATATATTGACATCTTTAGATTTATTTGCAATGTTAAGATTTTTTTGTGACCAAAAATTTAGGAGGGTTACCAA
>JAJFMC010000045.1 GCA_021772365.1 Chlamydiota bacterium | reverse complement strand
ATTCAACATTTTGAAACCTCAGAAGTCAATTTCGAAGAGGATAAACAACGAAGGGTTAAAATCCAAGAAGAAGCGCAGAAGCTGTCAAAAGGTGTTGACTCTCTACGTGATGATCTCGCGAAAGCTTTAGATGACAAGGCTAGTCTTCAAGAAGATAATAAATTATATGAAACACTATATACCAATCTGAAATCGACAGACATCAAAGAAGAGCAAGAAAAGTTCATTAAAGAAGCCGAAGAAAAATGCTTAGCCAAGAGCCTTCGAAATCTTGCAGAGAACACAAAAATCCCTAAAGACAAACGCCCGAGAATGGAGAAGGGAATCGAAAATGGCAATAAAAAGCTCTTTGCCGAAATCCGAAAAAATGCTCCTAACGGAAAACAGCCAAGGCAGGTTTCTGGACTAGCAGGTAAATTACGAAAAGCAGACTCAACGATCAAAAAAATTGAAGAACGTATCCTTGCACACGAGCAAGCCAGCCAACAAGAAACGAATGTAGAAGCGGTAATAGACCCTACAAAATTTGTAACCGACGGAATAAAGAATCTGACAACAGTTCTATCTCTTAATGATAAAGATCTGATTTCTTCCGTAATAGAAAATATCGGATCTGATATGAAGTACGCTAGCTTAGGATCGAAAAGAATTGTCACTGACCTATTCATCTCAACTTTTGAATTAGAAGATATCGACAAAGAGAAGCTTTATGATTCATTAGAACATCTGCGAGCGCCTTCGGCCCTGATAAAATTCCATAACAGAATCAAGAAGTACAAAAGCAAACATCGTGAAGCTATCATACAGGCAAGTCGTTCGATTATTGACTCCGTCATAGCCGGAACATTTTGGGAAAATCGTCATAGCACTGAAGATAACCCTCACTTAGCGCGAGTTTTCGACGGCAGACCCGAATTACAAAAGCAGTGGTGTACACCTGAAGTAACAACTATTGGTGAGCTCATCCCTGATGTCGGTAACAAATATGCTAACTTAAAGGTAATCGATGCGACAGACCCTACAGATATCTACAAAGTCGGCGATGACCTCAATACCTGCGTGAATCTAGATGGTCGCTTGCACAAAATTGTCGGAATGCTTGGTATCGTTAAAGATGGTAAAAACCATTCCCTTCTCGTTAAAACCGATGATGGAGAAACTCTTGCTGAAACACAGCTACAGTTGATGTGGGACAAAGAAAATAACAAACCCGTCCTGTATTTAGAAGAAGCCAATTATGTCGGTCAAAATGAAGGAGACCACACTTTAGAGTCTGCTCTGATAGAGTTCGCTAAGAAAAAAGCTGAAGCAATGGGACTCGACCTTGTTTCACAGTGGGATACACATGAAAAAAATTCAACGGTATTAGGTGATGAGTATGACGGCACAGTGAGTTCTTTGGGAAGTTCATCACCAATCGAGTTTATCAACACTCTTCATGATAACTACACAAGGCCCTATAGCATGGGTAAGAGCTATCTTATCTACCATCGCACGAAGAAAAAAACGGTCGGTTCTGGCTGGCAGCTTTGGTGCAACGGAGGTACTGATAAAGCTAAAGCAAAGAAAATTGCTAATGACCTAACTGAAAAGTCTCCTAAAGGTGTACGCTTCAACGCAAAAAGAATTAACGGTAAAGTCCGTGATGGCACCTGCACAGCAATGTGTGTAGAGTTTGCAAAGAAAGTCTTCCAAAAGATGAATGATGGAACCATCACTGATGAAATGACGACCGACCAGTACGAAAAGATGCTTGGTAAAATTGTGGATCATAAATTTACTGAAAGCTGTAAACAGTTCAGGACCATCCAAGAAGCGATGAATACCATTGAAGTCGATAAATCGTTGCAAAAAGAAGTCGACCTAACACGCAATAAAGTCCAAGCGCTCGTCAACTACCGCCATTTCGACATCACAGAATCAACAGACACCTACAATCTGGATAGCGAATCTCAAGGGCAGCTCCTTGAAAAGACAAAATCACTGAAAGACGGCGTTCACTTCTTCCGAATGATCAAGCCTAAAAATAATAACAAGCTAGAGGATTATGGCCACTCCATGATTCTTATCAAAAACAAAAAGCACGGCATGTTCTTCTACGATCCAAATCTCGGTGTGAAGAGAATCGACTCTCAATGGATCGCCGATGAAATGTTCACTCACATGAAGATGCTCAATGGCAAATACCAGCTCTCTCAGTCAAGGTTTTACCATATGGAACCCAATCAGGACTTCATGGACAAGTATAAGCTTGAGGGTAAAGCAGCAGCAGTAGCCGCCTAACATATAACGAGGGTCAAAGGCGGTAAGCTAACTGTATGCATTCACGCAATGCCATCAACTTAAAATAATTGCTCACATGAAAAAGCTCCCCGTTACCGGATAGGTCGCCCGAAGGGCTTTGGAGTAAAGCAAGAATTGCTTTTGTTGTTTAGAGAGACTTACTCAAGTAATTTTTATTAGTAAAAAAAGGCAATTCTTGCTTTACTCCAAAGCGCTTAAATCCCTAAGCCAAGAATGGAAGAACAAAAAGCTTGTTCTAATCAAAAAAATTGAGTCAGGACTCAAGAAAATTGCCCAAGATCTAGGCATCATGATC
>JAJFMC010000432.1 GCA_021772365.1 Chlamydiota bacterium | reverse complement strand
GGTGAAGGTCATCGTCGTGATGTTTTCTAGTTGTTGGACAACTACAGGGTCAAAGAAGACTGTAGGAATGTTATCGTTATCGATGATTTCAGCAATTCCAATTGCTGGAGAAATAGTGATACCATTATTTGAGCCGTCAACTGTTGCATCGGTAATTTGTAGACCATAAGTTTGGTTAGGTCCAGGCTCATCAATAGCATCATCAATTGTCGTGACTGTAATGACCTGACTACCGGCGGTAGTAAAGGTTAACACTAGCTCATGTGGAGCAGTCATATCCAGGTCGATGGATTCTAAATCATCACCAATGACTGCATTTCCTTCGTATTGAAGAACAGTGACATATAATTCATGACCTGGCTCAATATCGCCGACTACTGTAACAGTGAAATCCTGAGTTCCACCTTCAACTACATTGAATGGTGAACTAAAGGGGGTGATGGATACTGTTAGGCTGTCGTTGTTCGTAATGGTTCCGATACCTATACCGTCAGTAATCGTAGCATCACCTTGTGATGGGGTACCCAAGTTAACGGTGAATGTTTCGTCAGCTTCGAAGTAAGGATCATCAATGATTGTGACGTAGATGGGTTGCTGGGTGACACCTGCAGCAAATGTAAGAGTTCCGGTTGGTATTGAAGTATAGTCACCGGGAGCTACAGCAAGACCATTTTGTGTAGAAAATGGTATTTTGATTTCTTGTGTACTAGCGTGCGAGAGGGTGACTGTGAATTCCATTGGGGTTATGCTTTCAACTTGAGATACATCGTCGATCGTTACAGTTGGAGGATCGTCATTATCCTGGTTGGTAACAGAGACATCATGTGGATCTAAATTGTTATAAGCTTGATCGGCACTGACTGCGGGATCAAGGACGATTGTGTAAGGAATATCTCCATCGTCAATAGGGTCGTCCTGTCCCGTAATCGTTACAGTTTGTAGTTGATCCCAATCTGTTGTGGTAAATGTTAAAGTGGTCTTATCTACTTCACCTTCAGAGGAATCGTTACTATCAAGAGTAACTGTTACGTTACTGGATGGCTTGGATTCAAGAACAACAGTAAACTCAGCGGTGCCTCCATACTCATCGGTCACTAAACCAGATATAGGTGTAACGAGAATTCCTGGAAGTGATGTATCAAATGATGTTGGATTCATGGGTTCAGAACTTAAACTAATAAGGCTTGTGGGGTCATCATAATTCACGGTAGCAGTATTAGTAATCGGTGTTCCGGTTGCCACAGAGTCAACGGTGACCTCAAAAGTGATAGTTGTACTCTCACCTACTAGTAGAGTTCCTCCACCAGAGCCGCTCGCACCGTTACCGAGGTAGAAGGTAACCAGTTTTAATGTATCGTTGTAAGTTCCTTGGTCACCATCTGCGTTATCAGACTGTACAGGGTTAGGACTGTTTCCGTTGTACCCAAAATCGATCATCATACTTCCAGAGACAAATGTGGTGTTTGAACCTGATAAAGAGTCAGTCACAATAATGTTGTCTGCAGTGTCCGTTCCGTTATTAACGACTGTAATTGTATATTTGATGGTATCCCCTGGATGAATAGCACTTTGTGTGGCGTCCTCGTATGACTTGGTGATAGTTAGGGATGGCTGGCCACCTACAGATAACTGATCGAAGCCAGTGACAGGGGGCTGGGTGCCACTAGTTGCGTCATCATGGGCAACACTGGCAGTGTTATCGATCGTTGTATTGTTAACTCCTGCGTTAACAGCTACATCAAAAGTAACCGTTACCGATTCACCCACATCTAGCGTTCCTCCGCTATTTGAAGTTGCTCCTGTACCAAGATATACTGTAAGGGTTGAAATAGAAAAATTTGCTAGACTACCTGCTGGTGAGCTATCGATTTCTACTGTGCCAGTGCCACTAAAAGTTAAACTTCCTGGAATTAGATCTGTAAAGGTAACATTTGTCGCTTGATCGGCTCCCGAATTTGTCACTATCACTTTATATTCGATCGTGTCACCCGCTAAGACATCCCCTCCGTTGACATCAACAGAGGATTTGGTCACTGTTAGGTCACTGACACCATCCATAATGAAATCTAACTCATTACTACAGAATGTGATAGTACCTCCGGAAGAAATCAGGGTGCCGAAGAAGTCGTTTAATTGATTAAAATTTGTAACAACGAACGCATCTGGATCAATGAGCTGAAGCTCGGCGATATCGGCGTTATCACCCATACCGATTGCTATTCGATCTTCTGGTGGAGGAATATTGGTCGAGTTATCAATGGTTGTCTGAGTCAACGAACTTTGTCCATCAGAAATAAATATCAATTCTTGATTTGGTGATGTCAATTGCCCAAATACAGCATCAATCTCAATGATAGCGTCATCAAAATCAGTACCTGTTCCAGCTCCAGCATACCCTTCTTGAATCATTTGAAGAATCTCAATAACGTCAGGTATACTGTTAGTGTTAGCGTCTACTTCAGCGGATATTGTAAGTGCTGTTCCTGTAACGGGGCTGCTAAGGTTATACGTATTAGTGGTGGAGTGTGTTAAAATGTTCATGTTTAGCGCTGTTGCAGAACTTCCAAATACGACTAAAGAAATATCAGCACTTTGAAGATCTCCATTATTGATTAGTACGGCGAGTTGAGCGGCAAGATCTGCAAAGGAAAATAACTCAGCATCAAGTACTGTTCCTGAGTTACCATCACTATTGAAGTCTCCTATGGAGGACGTTCCAACAAAACTAACGTCCGTACTTCCTGAAACATCTATAGCAAATACAAAGTCAGGGTCAGTACCTAATGAACCCAATGAACCAGCAGCATCAGCAGTAAGTTTAGCTGTGTTTAATATATGTGTCCCTTGGGGCGGTAAAGAGGCTGTGTTAACCTCTACTAAGAATTGCACTTCAATAGCAGAGGAGGTTGCTTCATAAGGATCATATCCGGATGCAGTGAATAGACTGAAATCTATTTCAAGGGTATCACCACCTGTTATTCCCACTCCATCACCATCACCGTCGTTAGCATCAGCTGTATAGGAAACTCCATCGACAGTAATGTTTGTGCCGCTGGCTATTGTATCGATATCAATTAGAGTAGTTGTGGAATCAATAATATCTGTGAGCACCATGTCGATAGCAGCACTCGTACTGGCGGCGTTGTGGTCAATTTCAATTGTATATAGAATCTTCTGACCTGGATTGACAGTTTCTCCGGTATTAGCAAGAGGAGCTCCAGTGTCTCCATCTTCAGCACTTTTTACTAGGTCGATAACTAACCCATTGACATTAAGAGAGGTGAAGTTGGTGCTTCTACTTTCTGGTGATCCGTCGTTACCATAGTTTAAAGTACCTACATTTTCGACATCAGAACCTGGTGCTGGAGCGGAATTACCATTATCGGTACCGTTTACTTGAACATCGAACGTTATGACAATTTCGTCATCCCCAGGATCAATATCACCCAGCTCGATAGAAATAACACTAGACCCTACATCAAAGCTAGCACCATCAAAGTCAGTGTTTGTGTCAGTACGTGCGGAACCGTTTACCATCATACTGTTGAGAACATATGTTGAATTAGCATTGAAAATGTCAATATCATCAGTGAAGATGACATTTTCTGCAGTTATGTTACTTGTTTGAGAGTGATCGACTGTGATGGTGTACCTGAGTACCTGATTGGTGACGATCGAACTCGTTATAACCGGAGGGTCGCCAGGTATAAAGAGTTCCTGGCCAGTATTTGCATCAGAAGCTGCCTTAGTCGTAACTAATAATTTGGAAAACATTCCTGCGTCAATTTCGCTGATTGCGTTAACCGGAGTTCCAGCTACTGGGGTAAAGACATCAGAGAAACCGGTTGTTGTATCCGCATCACTATCGGTAGCACTACCTTCAGGAGTCGATGCTCCGTTTGCATGTTGTGGTGAGAACTCAAAGTTTGTCAGTAAATCAAACTCTACGGCATAGCCGGTGATTGCATAGGAT
>JAJFMC010000431.1 GCA_021772365.1 Chlamydiota bacterium | reverse complement strand
AGGTTAGAAAGGCTTTGTGGCGAGGTAAATTAATTAACGGGTTCGATGAAAACAGCGAACCCGAGGAAATTTTAAACTCAATATTGACAATCTCAGTGTTAGATCAGCTAGCGGCTTCAGGATGAATGTCTGAAGTCCAGTATTCACTAAAAAACCATGTATATATTATAATCAATCTTCGAAGCAAGAAAGTCTTGTTTACCGGAAACAACCTCAACCTTATGAGCAGTTGTTGATTTTGTATATTATTAATTAATTCACGAGGAGTTGAATATGAACCCATTGAATAGTGGCTTACCAGAAAAGTCTGTACAGGTTTTAGAGAAAATGGTTGCAGTTAGCCAATTGTGGAATAGAAACGTTGCTATCAATTGTACACACGGTTTTAACGACAGCTTGAGTTTTTCCTCTCCTTCTACTTATACAAGTTTTCAGTCTATATGTGACGAACGGAATTCGGAAATGAGAAGTATTAATGAAAAATTACAAGAGATGAATGTACAGTTGAAAGAATCTAAAAAAGATTTGTCGGATGAGGAAATAAGGGTTTGTGCTAGTATGGCAGAGCATCTTGTTCCACAGGCAAGGTGCTAGTAAGAGGGGCAAAGTAGTTCGACCTAATGTTGAATTAGCCTTTATTTGGGTTTGGGCAAGAAACCCCTTTAAGGTAGCTATTCTTTATAAAAATAACATTTTAGTTGATTACTGTAATAAATACATTGTCTTAAAGACTGGTGTTTTTCGACTTTTATCTAAATTTATTTTTTATATAAAAAGGTTAATAACCTCTAGGGGGGGTTGTGTTTTCTGTAAAAAGCTGTATCTCATTTATATCTTTTGTTAATAGTGAAGAAACAAAAAAAGAACTAGGAGAAACGATTCAAATTTCAGATGATTCAAGAATATTAAAAAGCACTGTATTGTATTGTGTTGATACAGAAGAGGCAGTAAGAGTTTCTTGCCAAATAAATGATGTTAATCTAAGAAGTGGTATGCTTAGCGATTTATCTATAAAGCTAACTCAAGATGGAAATCTTGGTAAAGCAAGAGAAGTGGCCCATATGATTGACCAAAATTATAGTCAATCTTTAGCTTTTCAAGAGTTATGTATAAACCTTGCTGAGGGAGAAAAATTTCAAGACGCTATAGAAGAAGCGAAAAATATGCGTGACGAAATGTGTTACGGGAAGACTCTTGAAAAGATTTCCATGAAAATGTTTAAAAAAGGCTTAGTTGACCAATCTATAAGTCTTGTTAGAACAATTCCTGCTCCTGGATACAGGTTTTCTGCTATTTGGTGTATTCGAGATGAAGCGATAAAACTTAAAAATCCTGAAATTGAGAAAATTGTATCCGAGAGTGCAAAAGATATTTTAAAAGGCAATGCTCTTTTAAATATTTATTAACGAAGCTTTTAAGTGAGAAGAACTTATTTTACGGGACGACCTCTTTTTAACTCTTCTGCTCTTGGAGGAAATTGGTCATTTTTTTCTTTCAGAGGTTTGCCTGTGCTGTCGTCATAGATAACATTATTACTCTCTAGGTTTTTGATGGCTTTTTCTAAAGCCTCCTCAGTTAATTGGGCTAGGGTTAATCCTCTAGTCCAATACACGGTATTTTTAGCTCGTTCAATCACGTCTTCAGAAATCTGAACGGTCAGTCTTTGCTTGTTATTCGTGGGGGAGGAGGGTTTTTGATGGCCATTACCATTTATCTTGTTTTTTGTTTTGGGTTTTTCCTTAATTTCTTCAGGTGTTGCAATAAGTGCGTCTAAGGGGTTTTCTCCAATAGTCTGTCTGTTCATTTCCTTTTCCTTTTGATTAATTCTTTTGCTAGCAACCTGTAATCTTTAGCACCCTGGCTTTTGGAGTCATAGATGGTTATAGGCTGTCCAAAGCTCGGGCATTCAGCCAATTTTACCGTCTCTCGGATGCATGTGTCATATACCATTCCATTAAATCGTTTCCGGAGGTCACTAATCACATCCATTGACAGTCTCGTTCTCTTGTCCACTCGACATGGAATTATTCCGTTTATCTTCAATCCGGGGTTCAGACGCTCTTTTACTGTGTCTATCGTTCTCAAAAGTTGAGCCAGACCATCCAAAGCCATCACCCTTGTTTCTAAAGGAACCAAAACCTCATTAGCTGCGACTAATGCATTCAAGGAGAGTAAGCCAAGAGCGGGGGGGCAATCTATTAAAATATAGTCCCATTTATTCTCTAATTCCCCAAGTTTTCTTCTTAATATTGATTCGGCTCCAACCTCTGATGCTAATGCTTTGTCAATACCGATTAACCATTGACTTGAAGGAATGACTGTTAACCCTTCAATGCTTGTTTGGCTGATATTATCATAAATACTGGTATTTTCTACAAATACATTATAAATGCCTTTTTCAGTATTTAAGCATTTTAGCCATTTACTAGAGGAACCTTGTGGGTCAACATCAATCAAAAGAACCTTTTTTCCATTTTCAGCAAGCGTTGCCCCTAGATTAACCGCAGTGGTCGTCTTGGCCGAGCCCCCTTTTTGATTCACAATAGCAATAATACTCATAGATTAACCTTGAAGGTTGCTTTAGTTTGTGTACATTTCTTCATCTACCCGAAGTCTTTTACTTATCCACTGTTCTAAAGATGGTCTGGAAAATCTCCAACACCTCCCTATTTTCGTGGCAGGAAGTTTTTTTTCTTTCGCTAGCTTCACAATGAATTGTTTTGAAACCTTCAAGTATTCAGCTGCCTCTTCGGTCGTCATAATCTCGGTATTCATTAAATCTACCCTGGTGTTTATGGCGCGTTACTTATTATCATCAACCATAGCGCAACGACAAGCCATTCTTAAATTCTTCTAAGTAGCCCATTATTCCGCAATCGGGTATTTTAAACAACTTGGAATGTAAGGAAATCTTTTCAGTTTCCATATACTTTTCAAACGTGCATATTGATACCTTTAAGTATGAGTTAAAGGTAATCAGGAGTTTATCATGAGCGTAGTTCCACAAAGAGACAAAGAAATAGTTGAGAGCTTCCAGAAGCAGCATGTTGAAGATGCCTTCGAATATAGAAGTCAATCCAAAGCACCAAAATCTTTAGTAACCTATCAATGTGCATGGAGTAAGTTTACTGGATGGTGTGATGAGAGTGGATACGACCCATTTCAACCCCCTAACAAATCCCATGAGTTCCTTGCTTCTCTCTTCATAGCTTCTATGGCCAAGAGTAGAAAGCTCAAAGACGCAAGTATAACCTGTTATTTGGCAGGCATCCGCCACTTTTATCATGAGAAGGGTGTTGCCATTGATACCACTCATTCTGAAATCCGCAAAATTAGAGCTGGAATCAAAAGAGAGATTGGAACCAAGCAAACCCAAAAACTCCCCCTTACTACTGAAAACATCAAGCTCCTAATAGACTCTATTGGTCGCCTTGTATGGCCTATTGAAGTAAGGGATAAAGCAATGATACTGATAGGATTTGCTGGAGCATTCCGTCGCTCAGAACTAGTGGCCATCGACTTAGAACACCTTACTTTTGACCAACTTGGAGTCTCAATATTCATTCCGAAATCAAAGGTAGACCAAGAGATGCAAGGTAGAGTTGTAGACATACCTTTCGCCCCAGGTGCTCAATACTGCCCAGTGCGAGCCCTTCAAGATTGGATACGATGCGCTAAAATAGAGAACGGGCCTATTTTCCTACAGGTTCACAAAGGGGGGAACATTATTCCCAGAAGACTTGGAGACCGTTCAGTCGCCCTAATGCTAAAAAGAAGGTGTAAACCCTTTGGATTCTCAGATAATATTGCTGGACATAGCCTAAGAGCTGGTCATGTTACCTCTGCAATAAAAAACGGAACTCCTGAAACTTGGATTATGCGCCAGACAGGACACACAAACATAGACACCCTAAGAAAGTACGAAAGACTTAACAAAGAGTTTGAATCTAACTCAGCAGCAAAAATTGGACTATAGGAAACACATGACAAAACAGCCAGCCAAGACAGAACCATTCCTAACCAAGGAATACAAAGGGCTTCTCAAGGAGATTAAAGAAAAGGTTCTCTCCTCTCAACTTAAAGCCGCTGTTGCCGTGAATAGCGAACTCATCAAGCTGTACTGGGAGATAGGGAATACTGTCATCCAGAAGCAAAAAACAGAGGGATGGGGGAAAAAAACCATCGAAAAGCTTGCAAAGGACCTAAAATCAACCTTCCCTGACATGAAAGGTTTCTCTCCTAGAAATCTCCAATATATGGTCACTTTTGCCAGGGAATACCCTGAATCATCAATTACGCAACAGCTTGTTGCGCAAATTCCATGGGGTCATAACACCTTACTTTTAGACAAGGTAAAAGACTTAGATTCAATGGTTTGGTACATTCAACAAACTATCGAAAACGGCTGGAGCCGAAGCGTTCTTCTTCACTGGGTAGATAGCGGCCTGCACAAAAGACAAGCGAAAGCTGTCACCAACTTCCAGAAGACTCTTCCATCAATTCATTCTGATTTGGCCAACGAAACCCTTAAAGACCCATACAACTTTGACTTCCTCATACTGCGGAAGAAATTCGATGAAAAAGAGCTAGATGACGGTCTCCTTAACCATATTCAAAAATTTCTGCTTGAGCTGGGAGCTGGTTTCTCTTTTGTAGGAAGACAAATAAAACTCGAGGTCGGCAATAAAGACTTTTTCGTTGATTTACTGTTTTACCACCTGAAACTTCGCTCATTCATCGTCGTGGAACTCAAGGCCAAGGAGTTCACTCCAAAAGATGCTGGTCAAATGAACTTCTACCTAACGGCAGTGGATGAAATCCTAAAACACCATAGTGACAATCCAACAATTGGCCTACTACTTTGCAAGACAAAGAACAAGGTTGTGGCTGAATATGCTTTGAGAGACATCAACAAACCCATTGGAATTTCAGAGTACGAAACAAAAATAATAGAATCTCTCCCCGAAGACTTAAAGGGGTCACTCCCAACAATCGAGGAGATAGAACAAGAATTTGAAGGAGATAATTCATGACCAGTACAACCGAACCTTCCCTAGAACAAAGATTCAAAAATGACCTACTCCCGAATATCAATTGGGAAACCGTTCTACACACAATGGGATTAGAGCCTAAATCAAATAATGACCACTTTATAAGCACTTGCCCTAAATGCGGTAAAAAAGAGTGCGCCTTCTATCCAAATAATCAATGCTAATTAAACTAGCTCAATCTAAAAAATAATCGGGCACGGGCACGCACTCGGGCACGATTCCCAATTCTTCAACTTGTTTGGGTATAAATACCGGGAGGTCTTTAAGTTGACGGCATTGTCTGTTCACGGGCCACCATTAAGCATGGACGAGGTGAAGGATCAAACCATTAAACAGTGCAACGATGAAGCTAAAGATGAGTATCCATTTCAGGCCATCAACTTCAAACCCAGGCATGCAGAGACTTAAAATATAAATCGCAATGGATGCTAAAACAAGCGTACACAAGAAGTACGTGAAAAAATTAGGGGGTAAGGTCAACCAAATTGCAGCATGATGTACCAGTGAGTGAAGTACCCCTACGACAACGGCGACAACAACCGCATTCCAAAAAGAGTATAATTTGACTCCTGGAAGAACATATGCTGCGAGGAAAACAATTAGTGTGTTTAAAATCAGTGCAATAACGATAGCTACCATGATACAGCCTCCATAAAGTATCTGTTTATTAAAAATTTTATTTATTGTACAAACAATTTTCAGGCAGATACAGGAAACAGATGACTTTAGATCAAAGCCTCATTTTTGGAATTCTTATTATCGCACTTATCCTCTTCATCTTTGGAAAGTGGCGCTATGACATCGTTGCCTTGTTTGTTCTTATCCTCGTAGCATTAACCAACACAATACCAGTAACTCGAATTTTTTCAGGGTTTGGCCACCCCGCTGTTATTACCGTCGCCGCGGTTCTAGTGATCAGCCGGGGCCTTCAAAACTCCGGCCTTGTTGACATATTGACAAGCTATGTCGAGAAAGTGGGAAAGAAACCCATCCTTCAACTTGCCATTCTCATGGTTATAGTTATGGTTCTCTCGGGGTTCATGAATGACGTCGGTGCTCTTGCATTAACGATGCCTGTAGCCATACAAATAGCCCGGAGATCCGGAAAATCACCATCCTATTTGCTGATGCCTCTAGCTTTTGGTTCTTTACTTGGCGGATTATTTACGATGATCGGCACCCCTCCCAACATCATCATCGGAACCTTTTCTCCTGATGGAAAAACACAGCTGTTCACCATGTTTGATTTTACACCGATTGGTCTATCAGTTTCGGTAGCAGGGTTAGTGTATATATTAACTATTGGATGGCGGTTGATACCCGACAGGAAAGGTCAAGCGTCTGCTGACGAACTTTTCCACATCAAAGAATATACAACAGAAGTAAGGGTGCCTGAAAATTCCAAAGTTGTTGGAAAACCGCTATCCAACCTAGAGAAGATAAGTAACCAGGAAGTAACAATCATCGGATTAGTGAGAGGAAAAAGGCGCCTACTCGCACCTTCGGGTTTTGAAACCATATGGGCTAATGATATCCTTATTGTGGAAGCATCCCCTGAGCATTTGAAGAATTTTTTGGACAAAGGTGGTCTTGAGCTCACAGGAGAAGTCGAAGGAAGTGAAGTTGAAGAAGTGATCAAATCTGATGAGGTTGTCATCATAGAAGCTATTGTTAGCCCTAGCTCCACGATCATAAAGAAAAATGCGAGAAGTTTACACCTTCGATGGAGACATGGTGTCAACCTGTTAGCTGTAGCAAGACATGGGGAACGCTTAAATGAAAGGTTGGGTAGAATCAGATTTGAAGTAGGAGACATCCTACTCATTCAAGGCCCTAAAGAAACCATTCACGAGACACTTTCTATATTGGGTTGTTTACCATTAGCCCATCGAAACTTGCGCATTGGGCAACCTCGTAGGATTATTCTATCAGTAGGCATATTCGGTACTGCAATAGCTTTGACGGTATTTGGATTATTACCCGTGCAGCTTTCCTTCACCTGTGCCGCGCTAGCAATGGTACTATTCAAAATGTTCTCTTTGAAGGAGTTATATGAGAGCATTGAATGGCCCGTTATTATTCTTTTGGGTGCGATGATTCCCTTGGGCGAAGCGATGGAAACCACGGGTGGGGCAAAATTGATTGGAGACTCCTTAGTGACGGTGACGTCAGGGATGCCTGCATCCGTAACCCTTGGCCTGCTTTTAATCATTACAATGGCTTTGTCCAATGTCATGAATAATGCTGCTGTTGCAGTGTTAATGGCTCCTATTGCTCTAAGTGTCTCACAGATGTTACAAGCCGAGCCTCAAGCTTTTCTGATGAGTGTCGCCGTGGGAGCTTCGAGTACCTTTCTGACGCCTATTGGTCACCAATCCAACGCATTGGTGATGGGACCAGGAGGATATAATTTCGGGGATTACTGGAAGCTTGGATTAATCCTTTCAATCATCGTGGTTATCATATCCGTCCCTCTAGTGATTTTTCTTTGGCCTCTCTACCCACAATAAATTCCTCTTGATTCTAAAATTAAATTTTGACATTGTGACAAATAACCTAACCATATTAGCAAAAATGAACACAAAAAATATTTTATTGATTCTCTTTATGATGGCACTCGTCATCACTGTTTGGATGTTGTTCTACACACCCTCGTATGATTCGACACCAGAAGAAGTGGTCAAAGAGGAGCAGACATGATTACCCAGACCCCAATTGAAAACGAGTTGCAAACGGCAAGAAACATTGTTTTTTTTGAAGGAGCTGTTTGGAAAGGGCGAGGGACAATCATCATCCTTCAAACCGGTGCTGTGATCCATTTCGATGTCACGAAAACCCTTCAAGAGAAAAAAGAAGGAGTCATCACGATGACTCAACAAGTTAACCTCAAAGAGGTTAACGAGCGATGGTCAACCCAGTTCAAGTTTCATCAATTTGAAAAAGAGCAATTTGATGTAGAATTGTTCAACGAGAGCGTAGGTCACATTCATGGAGATGGGTATTATAATGATTCCGATGTGAGCTGGAAAGTATATGATGAGAAACAGCACATTATCGGTAAAACACAGTTCATGCATTTGCAGCATGACTCCTATTTAGTTAATTCTACATACAAGTTTCCTGGAACCACACAAATTTCAATGAGCGGCTTCATTCAATTGTGTGTACATTAAATTCAAAGATAACACATAGTATAGTTATAAATGACAAGTTCCTGATTTTGAATGGGTATACTCGTTTCTTATGTAGAGGTAGGCTATGAGCATTCAAGAAGTTTATACAACCGACGAAGGTAAGTTTCAAATTGTTTCATCTCACAAAAACGACTCCGCTTACACGTTAATTGATACTGTTAATCAGCAAGCTGTTACGGCGTTTCTTAGTGAGTCCGATGACTGTAGTGATGATAAAAGTAAAAAAGATTTAGTCAAAGAAAACGCTCTATTGAAGCGACAGCTCTCCCTGATGCAAGTGAGCACTTATAAAGAATCATTGGGAATTATCCAACATCTTACTGAACAGAACATGCTGCTATCCAGGGAAAAAGAAGCAATCACCCACATGCTTATTGCCGAGCAAGATAAGTTTCATCAGCTAAAAAATCTTGTGGAGCCAGCTTTAAAAAACGTTATGGAAGATGTCACGCAAAACCTCGTCACGAAGCTAATGAAAAGAGTTCCTGATCTCAACACTATCCTTCTTGAGTCAACAAAAGAAGATGGAATGATGAATTTCCAGCTTCTTATCAAAACTCTGGAAGCACATAGCCTGAAAGAAAAACAAACAGTAGTAGAGCTAGATGATGATCTCTGCGAATGGCAAGAAATTGTCGAATACGATCTAGCTGAGGCTTTTAATATAACGTCTTCAACCTGCAAACTCTTACCCCTAACCTACCATGACACAAAAGTAACCGACACACAAATGGTTTCCGGGTCGGACAAATTTGTTACACAACAGACAGTGATCATATCCGAAGTAAAAGGTTCAGATTTTGATCAACTCATCGATCAACTCAAACTACTGCAAGAAACTTACGGTGAAAATCCTTCTTTTCATACTGTCAAGACAGAAGACTACATCATCATTGATGGTCAAAAGCTAGACAAAGAAGGGGCTCTCTCAATGCTAGTAACATATATAGGGATGGTCGGAAAAGGTGCGTGTATAGCAGGAAAGAGCACATTTTACATGTTAGGAACAGTTGTTCAACTCGCCTCTTTTGTTGGTCTAGGCATCAGTGTTTTCGCTAGCCCTTGGACTGCAGCATTTCTTCTACTCGGTCGCTTTTCTTATCCCGTTCTTAGGTTGGCGATAGGAATCTAATTTTGGGCATGTTCACAAGAGGGTTACACTGGGTATTGGCAGTATACAAATAATTTTAACTCGGGTAAATTAAAATTTTTAAATACTTGTATGGTGATTGTATATGAGTAGAGAGCGTTGGCCTTCTAAAACGATGTTTATCTTTGCTGCAGTAGGATCTGCAGTAGGATTAGGAAATATCTGGCGATTTCCTTTTCTCGTAGGTAAATACGGAGGAGGAGCTTTTTTATTCCCCTATTTCATCATGTTATTTCTTGTAGGATTCCCCCTGCTGATACTTGAGTTTTCTATCGGACAAAAAATGCAGCAAGGTTCTGTGGGAGCTTTTAAAAAAGTAGAGAAGAAGTTTTCAGGTATCGGACTTGCAGCACTATTTGGCGGATTTGGCGTATCTTGCTACTACGCTGTAGTTATGGGGTGGGCTCTTCTGTACACTTTTTACTCATTCAACTTAAGCTGGGAAGCTGACCCCAAGGCTTTCTTTTATCACGACGTTCTACAAATCAGTAGTGGCCCTAACGTCATTGGAGGTTTTTCTACCCCTGTGTTGGTGGCGATGTTGGCTTCATGGGTAATGGTCTATTTCTGTGTATGGAAAGGAGTGAAGAGCGTTAGTAAAGTTATCAAAATCACCATGCCTTTACCGGTCATTTTACTCCTTGTTTTGCTCTGCAGAACGATATTTTTACCCGGTGCAATGGACGGTTTGGCCTTTTATCTTACCCCGGATTTCTCAGCTTTATGGGATTTAGATGTCTGGATGGCAGCAATTGCGCAGGTCTTTTTTACTTTATCGCTCGGTTTTGGAGTGATGATTGCATACGCTAGTTATCAAGACAAAAAGACTGATATTGTAATGTCTGCGTTGATTATAAGTATTGCCGATGTCGCCATTGCATTTACAGCTGGCCTAGTAATTTTCACCACCATTGGGTATATGGCTCAAGCTAGTGGAGATACCATAGAAAACTTAGCATCCTCAGGACCAAGTTTGGCATTCATCGTTTTTCCACATGCCCTCTCTTTAATTCCTGGAGCACCCTTTTTTGCAGTAATATTCTTTCTCACATTGATTACTTTAGGGATTGATAGCCTATTCTCTCTTGTAGAATCGATGGCTACTTTAATACACGACAACTTCTCGCACCTAAACAGAAAACTTACCGTTTTTTATGTGTGTGTTGCCTGTGCTTTGGGCGGGTTAATATTCACCACCTCAGCAGGAATCTTTTATTTAGATATTACCGATCATTACGTAACCATTTACATGCTTGTGCTGACCGGTTTTTTACAAGCTGTAGCAATTGGTTGGTTTTACGATATCAAAAAACTACGAAATTACATTAATGAAGTGTCGAGTATAAAAATCAGTGTTTTTTGGGAATTTTCGATCAAATACCTTATACCACTTGCTTTGCTAGCCATCATTGGTAAAACGCTATATAACGATCTGACGAAGCTATATGAAGGATATCCGCTCTGGGCCCAAGCCTTTTTTGGCTGGGGATTAATCGCAGTAATGCTTATTATCTGTGCTAGCTTCTCGTTTTTTCACTTGAAAAAAGAAAAAATTAAACGATC